>LURN01000018.1 GCA_001628405.1 Candidatus Thioglobus sp. REDSEA-S12_B1
TATTGGAGCGAGCGTTGAAGATGAATACGATAACGCCATCTCCGCTAGCTCAATCAGTTTTACGGCAGTAGACTCAGTCTCTCCGACTCTTACTTTTGACCCAGTCGATCTAGAAAACCCAGTACCAGTCGCTGACAATATTACAATTACATTTAATGAAGCGATTCGAAACACTGATAACTCGGCATTAACGAGCACCAATGTAGACAGCCTGATTACTCTTAAAGAAGATAATGAGAATGGATCTGATATCGCATTTAATGCGACCATAGATTCCGACAAAAAAGTGATTACAATCAACCCGGATAGTAATCTCTCGAGTGAACAGACGGTCTATGTTGCCATTGGAGCAACAGTTGAAGATGACTCAGATAATGCCATCACAGCGAGCTCTATTACTTTCGTTGCTGCAGACTCAACCGCACCAAATCTAGACTTTACGCCAGCAGACTCTGCAACTGGAATCGCAGTCAACTCAGACATCACAATCGCCTTTGATGAAGCTATAAGAAACATCGATAATTCATCACTAACCGACTCAAATGTGGACAGTTTAATTACACTCAAAACAACCAACTCGAGCGGAGCTGATATCGCTTTTGATGCGGTAATTGACAACTCTAAACAGTTAATCACTATTGCCCCAAGTAGTGACTTTTCAAGCGAACAAGTCGTCTATGTTGCTATTGGAGCGACCGTTGAGGACGACTCAGATAACGCAATTAGTGCCAGCTCAATCACTTTTACAGCGGCTGATTCGACAGCACCTACGGTCGCCTTTGTGCCTCCAGATGCATCCAACTGCGTTCCTATCACTTCAAACGTATCGCTAACCTTTAGTGAGGCTGTTAGGAACCCTGATGACTCAGCTATCACCGACTCAAATGTTGGCAGCTTAATCACACTTGAGTACACATCTGATAGCTCTCCAATAGCCTTTACTGCCACGATAGATTCAGATAAAAAAGTGATCACTATTAATCCAGATAGCGATTTTGTGAGCGGCCAGGTCGTCAATGTTGCCATTGAGTCAGTAGAAGACTCTTCAGATAACGCAATGAGCGCTACTTCAGGAACATTCTGCGTTGTCGACTCGACACCACCAGTTTTAACGTTTAATCCTTCAGACTCTTCAACCATGGTTGCAGAAGATACTGACGTAACATTGACCTTTGATGAAGAAATAAGGCTTATCGACAACTCAGCCTTAAACAATACCAATGTCGATAGCTTAATCACCCTAAAAGAGAATGACGCAAACGGAAGTGATATTGCATTTGATGCCACTATTGACTCAGATAATAAGGTGATTACGCTCGATCTGGTGAGTGATTTATCAAGCAATCAAATTGTATACGTGGCGATTGGTGCGACCGTTGAAGACTCCTATAACAATGCTATATCAGCAGCTTCAGCGACCTTTACAACGGGAGACTCGTTGCCACCAAGCGTTGTGATTGAGGCTGTAATCACCGCCTCGATCGCAACAGACTCAGATATTACATTTACATTCAGTGAGGCAGTCAGAAACCTTGATAATTCAGAACTAACAAATGCTAACGTAGGAAGCCTGATCACCCTGAAAGATACAGACGCCAACGGCACTGATTTAGCCTTTTCAGCAACAATCAATTCAGCAAAAACTGTCATAACAATTGACCCGACCAGTAACTTTACAAGTCAGCAAGTAGTCTATGCTGCAATCGGAGCGACCGTTGAGGATTATGCGGACAACGTGATTCCAGCATCTAGCAAAACTTTTATTGCGGAATATCTTGCCACCTCTCTGACCAATCCGCTTGACGAGAAGGACGTCATTGGGCTTATCGAGTCGCAGATAGAGACCGCTCAGCGATTGATTCAACACTCATCAAAACCTGTCCTCAAGCGTATGGAGTTTCTCAGAAGGCACAATGATCAGAACAATCTATCTCATCAGGGTATCAAGCTTAACTTTGTTAATTCAACGCTCACCCAGATGTCGAATGCGCTCAAGCTTCCTGGCTTCCTCAATGCAACAGCAGACCTGTTTGGAAACGAATGGGCGGTCTGGAGCGAGGGTAGCATTACGGTTGGTGAGACCGATTCAACCAGCGCCTCATCGCTCAAAGAAATCAAAAGCTCTGGAATCACTCTAGGTGCTGACAAGATTGTTGATCAAAATCAAATTTATGGCGTTGCAATCAGAATTGAGGATGCCGACAGTGATGTGGGCTCTTCAGGCACTAAACTTGATACGGATAGTCTCAGTTTGTCCTTGTATGGTACTTTCCCGTTTAGTGAAAAAACTTACATCGATAGTACGCTTGGTGTTGGCATTCTAGAGACTGACCTGACAAGAAAGCATGACTCAGGAACGCTGACTGGAACTCGAAAAGGAGAACAGGTCTTCGGCACATTGCTCTATGGAGCAGAATTTGACAATGATGTCACGTTCTCGCCTTACGGTCGAATTGATGCAGGATATACAAAACTAAAGAGCTATTCTGACTCTGGAACGGTTGCTGCTATTAACTATGACGAGCAAAAAATTAAAGCAGCGAGAGCCTCTATCGGACTCCTGATAGATCATGAAATTACAACACCTGAAGCTACATATATGCCAAACGCACGAATTGAGTACGGTAGAGATATGGTTGACGCTTCAGACGCAGTCCTCTCTTATAATGTCTACCCAAATACTGACTACACATTCAACATTGATAGAGAAGAAAATGACAACTTTAGAATAGGTTTTGGAACAGATATTCTTGTAGAAGAAGGATGGATTCTCTCTGCTGACTTTGAAAGAGAACAAGTAGAAAGCTCCAGTTACGAAAACTCAATCAATCTGGGAGCTTCATTTCAACCAAACTCCAGCACAGAATACAGCTTCTCAATCATTGGAGGTAGCTCATCAGCAAGACAATTCGGGATAGATTATGACAAGAGTCTGAGCGATGACTGGACACTGAATGCAAGTTTAGAGTCTTCAAAATCCTCAAACTCAGGATACAACAACACCATTGGGTTTAGCACAAGAATGTCTTTTTAAAAGCCGATTAATTCCTCATCCATAATTCAACAATTTGGACTTTTGTGTATACTTAAGTTTTTTAAAAAAAACATATATTCATGTACTGTATTAAAACTGAAATTCCGCAGGAAATTTGCGACATAGACGATGAACTAAAAGCAATCTATCACAGCAAAGATACGGTTTGCATATGGGTTTTTAAGACGCGAGAAGATCGAAATCGATTTATGGACGAAACTTCTGGAATGCTCAAGAATGAGAGAGAGCTCCACTTTGAATCTTTTTATAAATAACTTGAAGAGGAATTAGCTATGAGTTGGTGGTCATCAGTGATAGGCGGTGCGGTAGGCTTTATGATTGGGGGCCCTCTAGGTGCTATGCTTGGAGTTGCTTTTGCCAGTAATTTTTCAAAAAGAAGAGCGAGCTCTGGCTTTAATAATAATTTTGGTCCTGGCAACCAGCAGCGCGTTCAAGCTGCCTTTTTTAGCGGCGTATTCTCGGTTATGGGGTACATCTCTAAAGTGGATGGAAAGGTCTCAAAATCAGAGATTATTCTCGCTCAGCAGGTGATGCAGCATATGCAACTATCTGGAGACATGATCAAAGTCGCTAAAGATCTCTTTAATCAAGGCAAACAGGCTGACTTTAATTTGGATGAGGTGCTCGAGCAGTTTCGCCGTGAAACGCATAGAAGAACGCACCTAATACGTATGTTTTTAGAAATCCAAATCCAAGCGGCTTATGCCGATGGAGTTTTTGACCAGAGTGAACACAGCGCACTTAAAAATATTGCTCAAAAGCTGCGCTTCCCACTTCACGAGTTAGAAAACCTTATTCAGCAGTTTGCTGCCTCAAAAAGCTCCTCTAAACAAACCTCTATTGAGGATGCATACAAGATCCTAGGGGTAGAAGAATCTTTAAGTGACAAAGAGATTAAACGTGCCTACAGAAGACTATTAGCTCAGCATCACCCAGACAAGCTTGTAGCCAAAGGTTTGCCAGAAGAAATGCAAAAGCTAGCCAACGAAAAAACTCAAGAAATTATCAGTGCATACGAGGCTATCAAAAAGCACAGAGGTATGCGCT
Source organism: Candidatus Thioglobus sp. REDSEA-S12_B1 (assembly GCA_001628405.1). Taxonomy (GTDB): domain Bacteria; phylum Pseudomonadota; class Gammaproteobacteria; order PS1; family Pseudothioglobaceae; genus Pseudothioglobus. The sequence goes on from LURN01000018.1 coordinate 4,103, forward strand.
AAGCAGACAATCTATACTTTTTCGACTTATCCCCAGTAATCGGTCGAAATCGTATCAATTACCTCTTGACTCTCCAATTCAACTCCAGCGTTAGCCCTCTTTTGAGTAATGTCTGTTCGCTGGGTTAGAACTTCGAATTTGGATGGATCTTTGACTTCAGTGACGTCATACACTTTGGTTTGATCATCATTAGTACCAGCCCAAAGTATTTTGATTCCTAGCTCATTTAGATCAGGCTCAATATCCTTATACATCTCTAGCCAAGTATCAAAACCTTTAGTAATTTTAAAAGTTGATAAGAACTTCATAGACACCCCTTTTTAATTAAACCAAATTAGATTATAAGTGATGTTTCAACAGAGCTCAAATTAGTCAAATCTCGATAAAGCTATTTGTTCTGACTGAGGTAATCCCAATATTGTTCTAAATCATTTTCAAAAGAGATGACATCGTCACCCTTTCTAAATAAGCGTTTTTCTTTCTTTTTTGTGTTCCACTTAAGGTCTTGATTAAGGCTGTTGTATGCCCTAACCAGTTCTTGTTTGGTTGCATCTTTTATACTATCAACCCAATCATCCTGCTGAATATTGATCTCAACCCAACCATTTTTAATGCAGACATCACGCCAAATCTCATAAGATAAGTCATCTTCATTATTTATAGCCATTTGATGAATGAACTCCTGAAGTAATGGGGACTGATTAAGATAATAACTCATTGATATTAAGTTAAATATTTATGACAACAAGTCATCAAAAAACTTTCCTATTTCAGTAAAAAGCCCATCATCCTTGTGGAGCTCTTCTTTTTCTTTTTTTAACCAATCTTCAACATCACTCTCAAACCAGCGGTTAGCCCTCCCATATTTTTTTGGGGAAGGAAATTCACCCTTTTTAATCATCTGATAGAGCTTGGTTCTTTTAAAGCCAACGATTTCAGTAACTTGCTTTTCTGTGAGTAACTTGTCCATCTTTAAATTATATTCAAACTTTAATTTAAATGAGTTCGGTTGAGACTGCAATAATTGCTATAGCCAGTAATGCTAGAGTCTGAAGAACTAAAAGCACGATTGACCTTCCCCCCAGCTCCATCATTGATTTGAGAGATGTAGTAACTCCCAAGCCAGCGATCGCGAACACAAGTGACCATTGAGATACATTAGATAGAAACTCTGACAACAGCACAGGCACAAAACCACTGCTATTTATCACCAAACATACCGCAAATGCAAGTGCGAACCATGGGAACGCTTTCGGGCTGATTGATTTGGACTCTCCTCTATTAAGCAGAACTGCAATCAAAATCACGATGATGGGCAACATCGAGATTCTAAGAAGCTTAATAAAGGTCGCAATATCACCTGTTTCACTGGATACGGCGTAACCAGCACCGACCACCTGAGCGACATCATGAATCGTTGACCCAATGAGAATACCAATCTCAGCATCACTAAACTCTGAAACAGAAAAAAGAATGGGATATGCAATCATTGCAATCGTTGATAGCGCTGTCACGCAAACAACGATAAACAAAGTATCGCGATGCCTTTCTTTCCAGTTAGGGAGAACTGAAGCGACAGCAAGTGTTGCAGCTGCACCACAAATGGAAACCGCGCAAGCCGTTAAAAGACTGAATAAGTACCTTCTTCCCATCAGTTTTGCCAATAAAACACTAACTGCTATAGACAAAACGACCAAAATAGGAACAAATAGTAAGGTGTTTGTGCCTAAACCTGAAATTTGTTCAATCGTAACCCTGAAACCCAATAAGGCAACCCCAAAGCGAAGAATTTTCTTGCTTGAAAACTCAATACCTGGTGCGCAGCGCTCATCATTTGAGAGAAAATTAAAGGCGATACCAATCAACAATGCAAACAGCATTACTGGGGCTTTATAGTGAAGACTAAGAAACCCTGCTGCCGCTGCAATAGTGCCGACAACTATGAGCCCTGGAGAAAGGACGTTAAGCCGATTCTGTAAGTTAGAAAGAAGTGAATTCATGAATAACTCTATTTTACGTTAATTGAAAAATATAAATCCTAGTATCATGACAGTTTGAATAATAAAAAAGGAGTTAACTATGAATGTATGCATTGTATCGACCTTTGAAGGCACTACGGAAGACTATATGGAGATGTTTAATGCCACCAAAGAGAGCACTCAAGGCATTATGCAAGAATATGACCTAGGTATTGTTCGAGAAGGCAAGGTAATGCTGATGATGCAAATCTCAGATATGAGTAAAATGCAGGAGGTCATGAGCTCTGATGAAATGCAGGCTTGGGATGAAAAATTTAATTGTGTCGATGAAATCTATATCCTTGATAAAATGAATTAATGACCGTTCAGCATAAACATCTAATTGTAAGGGCGGAGGTGAATCAGCCGCCTACCGATCAGAAATGGGCTCACACATGGCTGACTGAACTTGTCTCTAAGATTGGCATGCAAATATGTCAAGGACCGATTACAACATATCTGGATATGCCCGGAAATAGAGGGCTAACCGGCCTGGTGATTATTGAAACTTCACATATCGCGCTTCACTGTTGGGACGAATCAGAGCCAGGCTTAATGCAGCTTGATGTATATACCTGCGGTGATCTCAAGACAGAAATTATCTTCAATGAAATTAAGCAATTTGAGCCAGTAAAAGTTGAATATAAGTTCCTAGATAGAGAGCACCACTTAACCGAAATCGATTTATAATTTTTATCAATTAATCAAATAATAATGGATATTTATAAGGTAGCAGTCATTCAAGAATCACCCGTATTTCTTGATAAAGAAAAGACAATTAAAAAATCAGTATC
>LURN01000019.1:0-2500 GCA_001628405.1 Candidatus Thioglobus sp. REDSEA-S12_B1
TTTTTACTTCTGACTTCCAGTGCATTACCTAAAAAATTTTTCATTTGATCAATCGAGATATCAATCACTGTCCTACCAGAGTCTGTTAATTCAGATTTTAATTTTTTAGATATGGCTTTTTCTTTTATAACATCAAAGCAAACCAATGCAGTATCCTCGCCAAGACTCATCATGACATTGGTGTGATATATAGGGATATTGGTCGTTGAAGAAAATTCTATGATTTCATAGCTCATCGTATCTGAAAAAACAGCAAGAGCTTCCCTGGTTGTTCTTGAGGAGATACAGGCATATGCTTTTTTGTTAAGCCTGTCTAAAATCATGCTCCCTGTTCCCTCTAGATACTGACCATTGTTCTCCAAGTGGCTTAAATCAATGGTCTTAGTCACAGCAAAACCCTGAAGTGATAGCTTCTCTATAATATCAATTCTTCTTTCGTTTCGTCTTTTGGATGACATCATAGGATAAAGAACAACGGCTCCGTCATCATGGAATGTAACCCAATTATTAGGAAAAATTGCATCAGGACTCCCTAAGTCCTCAATATCATCAAAAACAATATGATCGATCTTATGTTCTGACAAACGATCAACCATATTAGTAAACTCAATATCTACGTGTTCCCTTATTTGACTCAAGTTTGTCGATTCTGTGAAATCATTCTGGAATTCATTTGATTCCAATGTCTCTTCATTGCTAGAAAAGTTTCTAGGTCTGATGAGCATTAAATATTTTGATGTTTGATAATTCATTGAGTCAAAAAAAAACGAAGATGATTCATAGTAAATCATCTTCGTTCTTAAATATAAACTGGCGATGTCCTACTCTCACATGGGGAAGCCCCATACTACCATCGGCGCTGTGCATTTTCACTTCCGAGTTCGGTATGGGATCGGGTGGTACCTACACGCTATGGTCGCCAGAAAAAAGAATTTAGCTTAAAACTATCACTGTTGTAAAGTTATTTGATTGTTATAAGACCAAGCCTCACGGGTAATTAGTATCAGTTAGCTTCACTCATTACTGAGCTTCCACACCTGACCTATCAACATCGTAGTCTCCGATGACCCTTCAGGGATCTCATGGATCCAGGGAAACCTAATCTTGGGTGGGGCTTCCCGCTTAGATGCTTTCAGCGGTTATCCCTTCCGTACATAGCTACCCGGCAGTGCCACTGGCGTGACAACCGGAACACCAGGGGTACGTCCACTCCGGTCCTCTCGTACTAGGAGCAGCTTCCCTCAAGTTTCCAACGAACACCGCAGATAGGGACCGAACTGTCTCACGACGTTCTAAACCCAGCTCGCGTACCACTTTAAATGGCGAACAGCCATACCCTTGGGACCTGCTACAGCCCCAGGATGTGATGAGCCGACATCGAGGTGCCAAACTCCCCCGTCGATGTGAACTCTTGGGGGGAATCAGCCTGTTATCCCCGGCGTACCTTTTATCCGTTGAGCGATGGCCCTTCCATACAGAACCACCGGATCACTAAGACCAGCTTTCGCTCCTGCTCGACATGTCTGTCTCGCAGTCAAGCTCCCTTATGCCTTTGCACTCTAAACTCGATGGCCGACCGAGTTGAGGGAACCTTTGTGCTCCTCCGTTACTCTTTAGGAGGAGACCGCCCCAGTCAAACTACCCACCATACAATGTCCCTGATCCAGATAATGGACCTAGGTTAGAACTTCAATTATGTCAGGGTGGTATTTCAAGGTTGGCTCCACATACGCTGGCGCATATGCTTCAAAGCCTCCCACCTATCCTGCACAAACAGAATCAAAGTCCAATGCAAAGCTGTAGTAAAGGTGCACGGGGTCTTTCCGTCTTGCGGCGTTTAAACTGCATCTTCACAGCTATTTCAATTTCACTGAGTCTCTGGTGGAGACAGTGTGGCCATCGTTACGCCATTCGTGCAGGTCGGAACTTACCCGACAAGGAATTTCGCTACCTTAGGACCGTTATAGTTACGGCCGCCTCGATCAAGAGCTTCGCATAAAGCTAACCCCATCAATTAACCTTCCGGCACCGGGCAGGCGTCACACCCTATACATCCTCTTACGAGTTAGCAGAGTGCTGTGTTTTTATTAAACAGTCGCAGCCACCTGGTTTCTGAGACCTTCGTCAGCTCTAGAAGCAAGTTCTTTCACCAACAAAGGCGTACCTTCTCCCGAAGTTACGGTACCAATTTGCCTAGTTCCTTCACCAGAGTTTTCTCAAGCGCCTTAGAATTCTCATCCCACCCACCTGTGTCGGTTTAGGGTACGGTCACAATTTACCTGAAGCTTAGAGGATTTTCTTGGAAGCATGGCGTCAGCAACTTCTTGATTAAAAAATCAATGGTCTCGTACCTTGGTAATAGAAATCCAGATTTTCTAAGATTTCCTACCTACATACTTTCCCCGGGATAACCAACACCCGGTATGCTTAGCCTTCTCCGTCCCCCCATCGCAGTAATTGCGGTACAGGAATATTAACCTGTTGTCCATCGACTACACTT
>LURN01000019.1:7500-12096 GCA_001628405.1 Candidatus Thioglobus sp. REDSEA-S12_B1
AGCCTTCATAGATGAATCATATTTAAAAAAAGAAACAATCAATGCCGTGGGATTACATGGTCAGACAATTTCACATAATCCAGATGATCAAAATCCCAGTAGTGTTCAAATTGGCAATGGTGAAATTGTAGCAAAGACAACAGGCTTAATAGTCGTCAATGATTTCAGACGTGCGGATATTATCGCTGGTGGCCAAGGCGCGCCGCTGGCTCCTTTGTTTCATGATCGGTTTTTTGGTGAAACTAATAAAATAAGGGCTGTCATAAATATCGGTGGCATCGCCAATATCAGTATATTTGGTAAAGAACTAACTGGATATGATATCGGTCCAGGCAATGTGTTGATGGACTCATGGTGCAGAGAGATCAAATCGTGTGACTTTGATGAAAATGGAAGATGGGCAGAAAAAGGAAACTTAAATCAAATGCTACTGGATAAACTTATGGAAGAAGAATTTATTCATAAGAATCCACCAAAAAGTTCTGGTACTGATTATTTTAACATCAAATGGATAAATGAAAAATTGGAGCAATTTGATTTTCGAATCAGTGACACTGACATTCAAAGAACACTTGCTGAATATACTGCCAATATAATTGCTGAAGCAATAAAGAGTCATAGTGATATTGATCAAATAGCAATTTGTGGTGGTGGAGCAGAAAATAATTTCTTGATGAAACTAATCAGAGAAAAAAGCTCGTCTGAGATTGTAAAAACTGATTGCTGGGGGATGAGTCATGAGTGGGTAGAGGCTGCTGGTTTCGCTTATCTTGCATATCTCAGAGTCAATGATAAAGCTGTAGATACATCAACGATTACTGGCTCCGATGGGATGGTCAAACTCGGAGATATTCAAAAGCCTGATTAAACCTAAATGAACTGACTATATAGTTCAATAGACTGACTATACATATCTTCAAAATAAATCTTGGATGATTCTGAAATTGTTTCTTCAGTATATTCAGTTTTCCATAGCCTTAGGGACCGATCAATCTGAATATCAAAGATATTTTCAACATAATCCTGTGCTTCATGATATCGATCAAAGACAAAAACTTTATCAACTGACAAAACGCCATCAATGTGTGTAAATGCATATTGATCTATATAGTGTCTGTACTTTTCTATGTTGTGTTTGTCATTACACAAAATGAAATCATCCAAAGAGCTGATCTCGACCTGTTTTCTAATTTGATTATAAAGACTGACAACCTGATCAAAAGGATTTCTTAAAACAACGAACTTTTCATAGTCATTGATATCTAGGAACTCTGCGTAATCACTGATGAAGCTATGCGGGTGACCGCCTTGGCCTTTTTTCAGGTTTCTATAATGTCCATTGATAGTGAATCTTTCATAAGACATCTCTTCGATCTTTTTTCTATCCAAATTCTTAAATCCATTTTGAGCAATGAATTCTCTGTAAGCTTTCTCAGACTCTTCTTGATCATTTTTTTCGTAAAAATATTTGCTGCATATAGCAAACTCCAGACTGGTACCTCCAGTTTTGGGGATATGTATAAATAGCTGATTATTTGGAAAGAACATTTAATCTTATGAAGGGTTATAAGATTCTCAGTTTTTTAACTGATTTATGAAAATGATGAACCGCAACTACATGTGGTATTTGCATTTGGATTCTTAATAACAAATCTAGCGCCTTGTAAGTCCTCTTGGAAATCAATTTCAGCACCTAGAAGATACTGAATACTCATTGGATCAACCACTAATTTCACACCATTCTTTTCTACCATTGTGTCAGACTCATCTTTGCTTTCATCAAAAGAAAATCCATATTGGAATCCAGCACAGCCTCCTCCTGTAACGTAAACTCTGAGGTTCATGGCATTATTCTCCTCATCTTGAAGTAAGGCTCCTACTTTATTTGCTGCTGCATCAGTAAAGATTATTGCTTCTTCTTGCACTATTCATTCTCCATTGGGTGAATTATAAAAATTAATTGGCACATATAAAAGGTATAAATTCGTCTATTACCTGCCTATAGACTTCTTTTTTGAATCCAATGACTTGATTGATAGACATTTCTGGATCAATCCATTTCCATGAATCAAATTCTTGTTCAGGGCTCTGATCTAAGCTTATGAGATTAGCATCATTGCTGAAACTGAGTAAAAACCATTTCTGTCGCTGTCCAATTACCAAAGTGCCTTTGCCATTTTTTCTGATATTCTTCTTTGGGAGATTGTATTGATACCAATTAGTCGAAGTCTTAATAAGTTTGGTGTCTTCTTTTTTTAATCCGGTTTCCTCTAATAGCTCTCTCCACATTGCTTTTTTCGGGCTTTCACCCTCTTTTATTCCACCTTGAGGGAATTGCCATCCTGATTGATATCTTCGTTTTCCAAAGAAAACTTTGCCTGAAGGATTGCATATGACAATTCCAACATTTGCCCTATAACCATCATCAAAAATTAGATCACTCATTATGAAAATTTGCCGAGCTAATCGTCAGCACCTTCGAAATATTTATTTCCTGCATGCATGATTTCAACAAAATCTTCTTCGCTACCCATTGTTATGGCATCAGTGATTTCCTTGATCACTCTATTTAACTCTTCAATGGTTTGCATGCTATGAGTATTCAAATGTTGAATCTCAAAATAGAGATTGGGGTTCTCTTGAGAAACCCTCCTTGCAACTTCAATCTGGTCTTTAAATGTTGTGCTTGAAACTTTTGAAAATTCTTCACTTTTCTGACCGCTGTCATGAAGAACTTTTGAAAAAGCAATATTAATAATATGAGATAAACCCAAGACATATGAGATGGCATAGTCATGAGAATCAATCGACATCTCAATCAATTGAGCGGTGGTGGATTCGAAGAGCTTCATGATTTCAAGGTGCGTGCCATGGTCATCAAGATTCATAAACACAACATGTTTTCCAGTCAATAGATCTGTATCAGGCCCAAACATTGGGTGAATTGATGTCACCTTCATTCCTTTTGCAGATATTTTTGAGAGTATCTCTTTGATGGGAGATTTTATGGATGCAATATCAAAAAGCATGCCGCTCCTTCCTGTTTCAAGAATTGTTTCAAGAATCTCAATTGATTGCCTGAGAGGTGTGGCTATCACTGTTATGTCATAATCATCATTTGTATTAGCCCAATTAATAAAATGAGAATCATCTTCTTTATCAAGATTGATATCAGCAATATGAACTTCATAGCCTTGCATGCTCATGAACTCCGCAAACCAAGCGCCCATTCTTCCAAGGCCTCCAATGACCAAAACCCTTTTGCCATTCCCTTGTCCCTCTTCTTTTACACGAGCACTTTCTTGTGTTTTAAGTGAGGACTGAATCAATAGCTGCATAAGATCGACCACCATTGATGGATCAACACCTAATTCTTTGGCATGAGACTTGGCAAGCTCAATGACCAATTTCTCTCTTTGATAATCCCTTGTCGGGCGACCCTTTTTCCGCTTGATCGCACCTACTTCCTCAGACAATACCTGACGTCTGTGAACCAACTCGATGATCTTTAGATCAAGTTCACTCAATTCTTTTCTTAATGTTTCTATATCCTTCATTGCAATTGTTCTAATCTAATGTCATGTATTTCTAATAGTGACTATACTAATAATCTGAAAAAACTAGAGATTCGAAAGAATAATTATAACAAAACTAGAGCATCTATTGATGAACACTAATCTCAGAAAAGCGAATATCTTAAATCCATTGGATACTCTTGATGATTGGATCAATGAAGTTACAGCATCCAACACTCAGCCCAATCCAAACTGCATGTCTATTGCAACAGTTGACTCGAATGGCTGTCCCAACACCCGGATGGTGCTTTGCAAAGAATTAAATAACGATGAAGGCTATTTGACTTTCTATACCAATTATTCCTCCATCAAGTCAGAAGAACTTGAGAATAATTCAAAATGCTCTGCGCTATTTCATTGGGATAAATTTGGGCTTCAAGCACGTCTCAAAGGTTTTGTTAAAAGATGCAGTGATTCTAAGAATGACGAATACTTTTCAACACGTGACATTGGTAGTCAAATCGGCGCTTGGACCAGCGATCAGAGCAAGGAAATTGAATCTCTTGAAAAGATGGGAGAGTCCTATCAAATCATTATGGATAAATTTCAAATAAAAAGCTTGGAAGAGGCAAAAGGAGTCAACATTCCAAGGCCTGATTTTTGGGGTGGCTATGATATGTGGATTGAAGAGATCGAACTCTGGAAAAATCAGAAAAATCGCTTTCATGATCGAATAAAATTCACACGCAAAATAAGAATTAAAAATGGAAGCATTGATGCAGAAAAAAGGTGGAATTCAGTCAGAATTCAACCTTAGTTTACTTTTGTCAAAAAGTAAGTTTTAATCTCTTACGATGAGTTCAGCAAATTGCTGTTAGGGAAGTTGGTGAAGAATCCAACACTGCCCCCGCAACGGTGATCAAGTGAGCTGATCTTTTGAGAAAAAATCTCAACCACTGTCTAAAGATGGGAAGGTAAAGATCAGAGAATTCTTGTCAGTCCGGAGACCGACTCGTCAAAAAATAATAATGTACGGTGGGTACGAGTCATCATTAATTCCATTTGATTTCTCCAATCTGCC
>LURN01000002.1 GCA_001628405.1 Candidatus Thioglobus sp. REDSEA-S12_B1
ATTTTTGGGAAGTTAGAGATGGCCTCATTATTGATAATTGGGTTAATGTAGACTTTCCAAGTATTCTTGCTCAACTTGGAGTTGATGTTTTTAATGGTCAGGGATGGGAATCATTTGATCGCGGCGACATTGATCCCCCTAAACCTAAATAATTGGAATTACTATGGCTATATATTATTTAAAAAAAGGAAAAACTGCTGAGGATAAAGCAATCGACGATGCCCAGGTGAGTGAGGTAGTCAAAAATACTTTAAAAGTCATTGAAGATCAGGGCGATGCTGCTGTAAGAGAGTTTTCAGAAAAGTTTGATAATTACTCACCAAAATCATACAAACTAAGTTTGGCTGAGATTGATAGTCTTATTGCAAATGTATCTGATAGAGACATGAAAGACATTCAGTTTGCTCAAGAGCAAGTTAGGAACTTCGCCCAAGCTCAAAGAGACTCGATGCAAGATATCGAAGTTGAAACAATGCCAGGCGTTATTCTTGGGCACAAAAATATTCCTGTTCAGTCAGTGGGCTGTTATGTTCCAGCAGGCAAGTTCCCAATGGTTGCTTCTGCACACATGTCAGTCGTCACTGCCAGTGTTGCACGATTGATCCAGTCGATATGCTGGTGGGTCCAGGCAATGCATATGTTGCAGAGGCCAAAAGACAACTTTTCGGACGGGTTGGAATTGATCTTTTTGCAGGCCCAACAGAGACCATGGTGATTGCTGATGAGACAGTAGACGCTGAATTGTGCGCAACTGACCTTCTTGGTCAGGCTGAGCATGGCTATAACTCTCCAGCGGTCTTAGTAACCAATAGCCAGAAGCTTGCAGATGAGACTCTGAATGAGATTGATCGAATACTCGCTATTCTTCCTACAGCCGATACTGCGGGCGTTAGTTGGAAGGAGTATGGCGAGGTTGTTGTGTGTGACACATACGATGAAATGCTCCTGGTCGCCAATGAGATTGCCTCTGAGCATGTCCAAGTTATGACTGATCGTGATGACTGGTTCCTGGAGAATATGCACTCTTACGGTGCGTTATTTTTAGGGCCACGAACCAACGTATCAAATGGCGATAAAGTGATTGGAACTAACCATACGCTGCCAACAAAAAAAGCTGGACGCTACACTGGTGGACTCTGGGTTGGCAAGTATCTTAAAACGCACAGTTATCAGAAAATTACAACTGATGAAGCAGCAGTTAAGATTGGCAGATACTGCTCAAGACTCTGTATGCTTGAGTCTTTTGTTGGGCATGCAGAGCAGGCTAACATCAGAGTTAGACGTTATGGTGGTGAAGATGTGCCTTATGGTGAAGCTGCCAAATGAATCTAATTTTCATTCAACTGATAAAACTCTTTTAGCCATAAAGGAGTGTGATAGATGATTAAATTACCCAAAACGCCTTCATTAAGACTTGATGGTTTATGCGCCTTGGTAACAGGCGCTTCATCAGGAATCGGCTTGGGATGCGCAGTCGCCCTAGCTGAAGCTGGAGCTCATGTTGTATTAGCTTCAAGAAATATTAAAGCTTTAAATGAAGTGGCTGAAGCTTTAAGTTTAAACGGATATAGCGCTGAAACTTTAGAGCTAGACATATCAGATTTATCTTCAGTACAAGCTATTTTTAAAAATCAAAAGTCTTTTGATATTTTGGTCAACAGTGCTGGTTTGGGTCGGCATACTCCCTCATTAGAAACGTCAGCCGAAGACTTTGATGAGGTAATGGATGTAAATCTTAGAGGCGCATACTTCCTAACACAGACTGTAGCAAAAGGTTTAATTAAAGCAAAGAAACCTGGATCGTTGATCAATATATCTTCTCAAATGGGCCATGTTGGTGGGGTTGATCGAGCCGTCTATGCTGCCTCTAAACATGCAGTTGAAGGTTTTACTAAAGCAATGGCTATTGAGTGGGGAAGCCATCAAATTAGAGTAAATACAATTTGCCCAACATTTATTCGAACGCCCTTAACTCAGTCTACATTTGACAATCCGGATCGCAAAAAATGGATAGAAGACAAGATTAAACTAGGTCGAGTTGGAGAGGTTGAGGACGTGATGGGCGCTGTTGTATTTTTAGCATCTGATGCGTCAAGTATGATTACAGGCACTGCTTTGATGATAGATGGAGGATGGACTGCGGACTAATGAGTAATAAGAAAGTAACATCATTAGAGGTCGCAAAACGAGCGGGCGTTAGTCAGTCTGCAGTTTCTCGTGTATTTACTCCAGGGGCATCCTCTTCTAAAAAGACTAATGATTTGGTTCGCAAGGCAGCAGCTGAGCTTGGTTATAGGCCAAATGTTTTAGCTAGATCTTTAATTACAGGAAAGTCTCGAATAATAGGTCTTGTAGTTGCATATCTTGATAATTATTTTTATCCAGAGGCTTTAGAGCTTCTCTCAAGTGCCCTTCAAAAGAAAGGATATCACGTCTTAATTTTTATGTCTGGAAATAAGGAGGGGGATATTGCTGATGCCGTGGATGAAATTCTAGATTATCAAGTTGATGGGATTATAGCTGCATCGGTTTCTATGTCTTCAGACTTGGCTAAGAGATGCACGTCAGCTGGAGTGCCTGTGGTTTTATTTAATCGAACACAAGACGATGAAAGGCTTTCAGCTGTGACTTCTGATAATGTTCTCGGCGGTCAGAAAGTTGCGAGGTTTCTTCTAGCTGGAGGCCACAAGCGCATTGGATATATTGCAGGCTGGGAAGGTGCATCAACACAGCGAGATCGAGAGAAAGGATTCACTGATGAGCTGACGAGAAATGGGCAGAGTTTATATGCTCGTGAGATAGGTAACTTCAATTTAGATGAAGCCAGACAAGCAGCTCGAAAAATGTTTACTCGCAATGATTTTCCTGATGCTGTATTTGTTGCGAATGATGCAATGGCAATTGCAGTAATTGATGTAATAAGATTTGAGCTTGGATTAAAAGTTCCTGAGCAGGTTTCTGTTGTGGGCTATGACGATGTGCCTATTTCATCATCGCCCGCATATGACCTAACTACAGTTCGCCAGCCTGCAAATCGGATGGTAGCAGAAACCGTTTCAATATTAATTGAAAGTATTGAGAACAAAACAACAACCGCTAGAAGGATTGAAATAGATGGGCCACTTATGGTTAGAGGCTCTGCAAAGATTTCTGATACATAGGAGAAAAGTGAGTGAAAGGGTTTGATCCAAAATATGCTAATTTCCCCGATTGGATTAATGGCATAACCCATGAAATCTGGGAAGAGAGAGGTATTGATAAACTGCTTTATTTGTATTCTGATGATATTATTTTAAGAGCCCCTACTGGTCTAGTCGTTGGAAATAAAACAGTTATTGATGCCACAAAGGCAACTTTATTTGAATTTCCAGACCGAAAGCTTTTAGGAGAAGATGTGATTTGGTCAGGGCAGCCTGAGACCGGAATGTTGTCATCTCATCGAATTATTTCAACAGCCTCTCACCTAGGCGATGGGTCATTTGGAAAAGCAACAGGTAAAAAAGTTGTGTTCCGTACAATTGCGGACTGTCATGCAATAAATAATCAGGTTAATGATGAGTGGCTAATCAGAGACCAGGGTGCGATTGTTCGTCAACTAGGAACGACTCCTCAGGAATTTGCAAGGAATCAAATAGAGCAAGAGGGAGGTATTGAAAAATGTCAGCACCCGTTCAATGATTCAATGGATCAGGCAGGACCATATAGTGGAAAAGGAAATAAGAATGAATGGGGAGAGAAGTTCATTGATATCTTAAATCGTATCATGAGCGCAGACACTTCTGTATTTAGAGCGGAGTATGACCGTGGTTGTCATCTTGAATATCCGGGCGGTGTGAATGGACATTCTTATGGCTACGCAGAGGATTTTTGGATGAATGTCAGGTCTGCTCTACCAAGCGCAAAACTTACGATTGAACACCAGGTTGGACGTGAAGATGATTATTTGTCTCCAAGGGCAGCTATTCGCTGGAGTTTGAAAGGCAAGCACGATGGTTGGGGAATTTTTGGTGAGCCTACTGGAGCAGATTTATATGTTATGGGAGTTACTCATGTCGAGTTTGGACCCTGGGGAGTGAGAAGAGAATATACCCTATTCGATGAAACAGCTTTGTGGAAGCAACTAATAATCAAAACAGGCTAATCTATGACCTCGGAAGAGATGGAAAAATTTATTGTTAGATATTCTGATTTAAAGCCATGCAAGACGGCATTTATTGATGCACATACGCCTGGCTCAAATCAAAAAGAAAATTTTACAATTATTGGTTCTGGGGTTTCTGAAAGTCCAGATCAACATGTTCATATTAAAGAAACACCAGGCTTTAATATTGGGGCTGCTGGTCAGCCACCAGGCTGCACTAATTCATTGCACTCTCACACTACAGCAGAAGTTTTTTATGTCCTTAAAGGAAGATGGCGTTTCTATTGGGGTCGCCATGGAAAAGATGGTGAGGTGATTGCCAATGAAGGAGACTTGGTTAATATTCCAACTGGTATTTTTAGAGCTTTTAAAAATATTGGAGATTGCTATGGAATGTTAATGGCAATTCTTGGCGGGGATGACGCAGGCGGCGGCGTGACCTGGGCTCCTGAAGTTATCAATAATGCCAAAGATTATGGCCTTATATTGGGTGAAAATGGATTACTTTATGACACTAAAAAAGGAGAATCGCTTCCAAGCCAAGTTAATCCAATGCCTCTTTTAAGTGAAGATGAGCTAAAAGATTTTCCTATCGTTACAACCGAAGAATTCCAAGAAAACTTTTTTGTTAGTGCATCGGACCTTCTTGAAAGCTCAAAAAAAGGCCCAGTTAATGTCATTGGAAAAAGCGGAATATTAAAAGATAGGCCAGGTTTTGAGGTTGACTTTATTACAAATAATTCGTATGTTGATGAGTTTGATTCTCCAACTCAGTATCAAGTTAATATGATACAAAAAGGGAGTTGGTCTCTAGAATATGAAGGCGGCGTTTCAGAATTATCCGAGGGAGATACATGCCTAATAAAACCCAAATTATCATACAGAATAATACCGTTTAGCCTAGATGATGCCAGTCTATTTCGGGTCACCAAGACAGATGACCCGGCTGGTCCAACATGGAGAATGCAGTATTAATTTAGAGGAGATTGATTTGAATAGAATTTTAACAAGTCACGTAGGTTCATTGCCAAGAAGTCAAGAGGTTGTTGACTTTATTTTTGCAAGAGAAAATAATGAAAAATATAATGAGAAAAGCTTCGATGAATGCATGCAAAGAAATGTTTTAAGTACAGTTGAAAAACAAAAAAATTCTGGCATCGACATTGTTAGCGATGGTGAAACTTCCAAAATTTCATATGCAACTTATGTCAAGGACAGGTACACAGGCTTTTCGGGGGATAGTCCAAGAAATGCCCCTGAAGATTTGAAACTTTTCCCGGGTTTTCTTCAAAGACTTGCTGATGAAGGGGGTACGCCACAATATGCAAGGCCAATGTGCACCGGGGAAGTGAAGTCGAAAGGTCAAGGAGAGCTTCAAAAAGATATCTCTAATTTAAAGAATGCAATGAAAGCTAGTGGCGTCGAAAGGGGTTTTATGAATGCAGCCTCGCCCGGTGTTATTTCATTGTTTCTTCAAAACGATTTTTATGCCACCAGAGATGCTTACCTTGCCGCCCTTGCAGATGCCATGAGAGATGAATACGAAACAATTGTTGAGTCGGGATTAGACTTGCAGCTTGATTGTCCAGACTTGGCTCTGTCTCGTCATATGCTCTTTAGTGACTTAACTGATTCGGAATTTATAAAGATAGCAGAGTCTCACATGGAGGCTTTAAATCATGCTCTTAAGAATGTCCCATCCGAAAAAGTAAGGATTCATATTTGCTGGGGTAATTATGAGGGGCCACATTGTTGTGATATTGATATGAATAAGGTTTTCGGAACTCTAATGAAGGCTAAAGCTCAGTACACACTATTTGAGACTTCAAATCCAAGGCATGCTCATGAATGGACAGTCTTTCGTGATCGTAAGAATGAAATACCCGATGACAAGATACTTGTTCCTGGAGTTGTTGACACAACAACTAACTTTATTGAACATCCAGAGCTAGTTGCTGAAAGAATAAATAAATTTGTAAACATTGTCGGTAAAGAAAGAGTTATAGCAGGCTCTGATTGCGGCTTTGGAACCTTTGCAGGTTTTGGAGCTGTTGACCCAGATATTGCATTTGCTAAGTTAGAATCACTATCAGAGGGCGCTAAACTTGCGAGCAATCAATAATGAAGAGCCTTGTTATGGTTCCGGGAATGATGTGTGATGAGCGCATTTTTTCACCACAAATTGCTGGTTTGAGTGATCAAATAAAGGTTACTGTTGCAGACATTTCTAGTTTTCCATCAGTTGAAGAGTTGGCTTCAGATGTTCTTAAGAAGTCACCCCAAACGTTTGCACTTCTGGGCCATTCAATGGGTGGAATTGTTGCTATGGAAATGTACTCTCAAGAGCCTGAAAGAGTTGAGAAGCTAGTTCTTATGGACACTAATCCTAAAGCTGAACTAGAGGAAATACAATCAAAGCGTGAGCCACAAATTAGAGATGTTAGAGATGGGAAGCTTCATAACGTAATGCGCGATGAGATGAAACCTAACTATCTTGCTGAGACTGCGAATCAAGAAACTATTTTAAACACTTGCATGGATATGGCTTTGTCTCTGGGTCCAGATGTTTTTATTAATCAATCTAGAGCACTTCAGACTAGGACAGATCAACAGAGTAATATTCAATCAATAAATATCCCCGTATTAATTATGTGCGGCTCGGAGGATAAATTATGCACAGTGGAAAGACATGAGATGATGCATAATATGATTAATAATTCAGAGTTGAAAATAATCAACAATGCGGGTCATATGCCAACACTTGAGCAACCCAAAGAAACAACGGAGGTATTAAAACAATGGCTGATGAATTAGATTCAGACTTACTTAAACTGCTTCAGTCAGTTGATACCCCAACTGTCTGTAATGCTATTGAGGTTGCACAAGGGAAGCGAGGGTTTTCCCAGTTTACTAGAGGCACTATGATATGTTCAGACCCTCAGGGTGGTTCAATGGTTGGTTTTGCAAAAACAGCAAAAATTGCAGCTAAAGAGCCTCCTAAAGAAAACAATGACATAATCAAAGAACGGAGAATGAATTACTATCGATATATGTCAGAAATTGATGGTCCGGCTATAGTTGTCATTGAAGATGTGGATTATCCTGGGTGTATTGGCGCATATTGGGGTGAGATAAATACTAAAGTTCATAAAGGATTTGGAATCTCGGGAGCATTGACAAATGGCGTAGTTAGAGATCTTGGGGATCTTGCAGAAGCTTTTCCAGTTGTCGCTGGCTCTATTGGCCCTAGCCATGGCTTTGTCCATGTCCGTGAGATAGATACGCCGGTTAGTGTCTTCGGTATGAGAGTTTTACCAAGAGATTTAGTACATGCCGATCGTCATGGAGCGGTAGTAATTCCTAAGGAAGTAATACCTATTTTGAAAGATTCAATTCACAAGTTGTTTGCTTCTGAAAGGCTAGTATTAGATCCTGCAGAAAAAACAGAATTCAGTTTTGATGATTTTAAAAGAGCATGGGAAGATTTCGAAAAATCACGCTTATAATTATTTAACTTCAGTATAAATCTAAGACAGCACATACCGTTCAAACAGATTCATCAGGTGCAGTGTGTCCTCCATGGGCAATTTTCAATAATTTTCCCTATATGAAGCGCGCCAAGTGTTAAGGTACCAAAATACATATCAAAAAACTGAAAGTGAGTATTTTATGTGTGTTATAATTTTTGCAATCGTATGCATAAATAGCCATAAGCATAGTAAACACATACTTGGTAGCTATTTTCTTACGACATAATTTATCAATATCGATAAATTGTTTAATAAAGGAGTACAAAATGCTAATAAAAAGAATGAAACAAGTAAGTGCCTTATTCGTTGCAATTCTCTTTGGCTCAGCTGCGTATGCAGATTGCGGGCCATCCGATGCATCGATTCGAATCCTTGCAAGTGACTTCCCAGCTATTCATGCTGTAGCTGGAACTGCTGAAGAAATGTGTGGTAGTTCAGCAGGTGAGTTCACTCGTAATCACACTACTGAAGCTCGAGCAATTATGAACGAGGCACAGACCCCTAACCCAGCTGTATATACTTCGGTTATCGTCGCCAACTTTTAAACGATATGGTGGATAAATACGGTGGTGACCTAAAGCCGAGCCAATTAATTACTATTGATGGTAATGTTATGGCTGTCGCCTTTATGGCCAACTCGCAGCATCTCTTCTCGCGAACTGACATTTTGGAGCAGGCTGGAGTTAGTGGTGTACCAGAGACCTATGAAGATGTCTTATCTGCGGCTGCAAAAATTCGAGCAGCGGGGATCATGGAACACCCAATTGTTATGAATATGAAGGTTGGTTGGAATTTGGGCGAAGTCTTCAACATGATTTACATGGCTCACGATGGCGATCTATTTAAGCCCGGATCGGCTGAACCAAATGTTAACAACCATAAAGGTGTTGCGACACTTAACATGATGAAGGCATTGACCGAATACCTTCACCCTGACCATCTAACTCAAGCATCAGACCAAACACAAGGCTTGTGGGAGGCAGGAAAGGCTGCTCTTGGCATTATGTGGGGTTCGCGCGGTGGAGTAATTCTGGATGATGAAGGCTCT
This sequence comes from Candidatus Thioglobus sp. REDSEA-S12_B1, assembly GCA_001628405.1. GTDB lineage: Bacteria > Pseudomonadota > Gammaproteobacteria > PS1 > Pseudothioglobaceae > Pseudothioglobus. The sequence goes on from LURN01000002.1 coordinate 8,720, forward strand.
TCAGCAGCTGTTACATCTAACACCGTTCTTAGCAGTGCTCCGTCAGTAGCTGCTAGTGGTGTTTCGACTCCAGCTTCGACTTTGTGGTGGGATGGCATAACTATTGCCAGCAACATACCTGATAAGGATGCTGAAGCAACGTTTGCCGCACTTGTTGGCGCAATGACACCGGAGATGGTTTCTGCGAACAATGATGACGCTATCTGGCTTATTGATGGCTATAAGCCTGGTCCTGCAGCAGCTGGTGTTTCGGCAACTGCCGCTAATGGTGCTAATGCTTATCCAATGTACCCTTATATGGGTGCTATGCACAACGCTTTGGGTGCCGAAATTGGCGACTTTCTTAAAGGCGTTGAAACTGCGGAACAGACGCTTGCTGATATAGAAGCTGCTTATGTTCTTTCCGCGAAAGAACAAGGATACCTATAATCCATCTATAATCTCCTAAGTGACGAAGGGGCCCCTCTGGGCCCCTTTTATTAATTTACAAAACACTATTTGAAAGAAGAAAGAATGAAAGGTTTTGATCCTAAATTTAAAAATTTTCCCGAATATATAAACGGGATTACCTATGAGATATGGGAAGAAGGGCTTAGTGAAGAAAAATTACATAAATATTATGCTTCTGATATCTTAGTGAGGTCTCCTGCCTCCATAATTATCGGCAGAGAGGGTGTCATTACAGCGACTAAATCGACCTTATTAGAGTTTCCAGATAGAAAGCTTTTTGGTGAGGATGTTATCTGGTCAGGTTCTCCTGAAGAGGGTATGCTCTCGTCTCATCGAATTTTATCTACAGCTACCCATTCGGGCGATGGTCAATACGGCAAGGCATCTGCTAAAAAATTGAGCTATAGAGTTATCGCTGATTGTCACGCTATTAATAATCAGGTAAACGATGAATGGCTTGTTCGAGACCAGGGCGCTATTGCGCGTCAAATTGGATTAACTCCTGAGAATTTTGCCAGATTCGAGATTGAACGTCAGGGCGGTCCAGATAATTGTATACGGCCATTTTCAGATTCATTTGATCAGCCAGGGCATTATCTGGGAATAGGCAATGAAAACGAATGGGGCGAAAAGTACAGCGATATTCTTAATCGTCTTATGAATTCTGATTCATCAGTTGTTCAAAAAGAATTTGATCGTGCCTGTCAATTGGAGTACCCAGGTGGTTTAACAGGCCACTCTTTTTCTGATGTTGAGTGCTTTTGGATGCGGCTACGGTCTTCCATGCCAAGTGCATCTTTTGAGATTAGACATCAGATAGGACGTGAAGATTCAATTTTGCCTCCAAGGGCTGCAGTTAGATGGATTTTAAAAGGAAGACATGATGGTTTCGGTTTGTTTGGAGAGCCAACCGGTGCTGAATTATACGTTATGGGTATTTCTCATGCAGAATTTGGTCCTTGGGGGTTGCGTCGCGAATACGTTGCAATTGATGAAATTGCAATATGGAAGCAAATTCTTCTTACAACAGGATAAAAACCTATAGTAATGTTACAATTTATTAAGTTAAATCTCGAGATATAACTATGCCGAACCGAACCTTCTTCTGGTTTATCTTGCCCGCAATGACAGCGATGATCCTGCTCATTGCGCTACCAATTGTATCGGTTCTCATTCAGTCGGTTCATATACAGCATGAACAAGTGTTGGTTACAAGCGAAAGCTGTGATCCTTTTGGTTGCACACAGGTGACCTCGATTGATACAGAAGCTACTGCGAAGCTTCGTGCTGAAAAGCCTTTGGGTCGATTTATTGGTTTGGATACCTATACCGATCGCGCACACTTGGCCATTGATGAGGTCAGCAAGGCTTGGTCCTCCTCTGATAGTATGGGCGCCTTCTTAAAAAGGGTTTTGAATCTGCCACTCTATAAAGCCCTGGCCTTCACCATCACCTATACGGTCTTTGTCACCCCATTGGTGATTCTACTCGGCCTTGCTGTTGCTGTTGGTGTCAATAATCTGCCAAAAATCATTAAGGGTCCCACGGTTTTTATTTCTCTTCTTCCAATGATCATAACCCCGCTGGTAGGCTCGATTATTTTATTTTGGATGGTGGACGGTGATGGAATTATTGGAGCAATGTTGCAGCGGATTTTCGAGGATAATTCACTCAGTCTAAAGGCGTCACCTAGGCTCACATGGATTATGTTGATAGTCTATGGCGTTTGGCACCATCTCCCATTCAGTTTTATAGTGTTCTATGCAGGTTTGCAAACCGTATCCGAGGATACGATGGAAGCAGCTATGATTGATGGGGCATCAAGTTGGCAACGCATGATTCATGTGGTCGTGCCACATTTGATGCCGTTGGTGATTTTCCTATTATTGATACAGTTAATGGACAATTTTCGGGTATTTGAACCCATCATAGGGTTTTCAGCCGAGGCTCACGCCACCTCGCTTTCCTGGATTATTTTCAATGCACTTCGTGAAAGTGGTTCTCCACTTTTTAGTTCCGCAGGCGCTACCTCGATGATAACTATCGTAGGCGTCGTCATTCTTCTGGTGCCGTTGTTGGTGCACACCTATCGCGGTTATAATAAAAAAACTAATTAGGAGGCTAAATGACACCCAAGGCAAAACTCCGCATCACTCCACTCTTTGTGATTTCTGCAATGCTTGTTGCGCTCTGGCTGTTTCTAGCGTCCTTCCCTTTTCTCTGGACCCTCTGGGGAAGTTTCAAGGTACAGGCTGATTTCTTTTCTAAGGCTGATTGGCGTAATGCGCTTAGTGGTGTGAATACCATAGCGCAAACTGGTAGTGCTTATACTGGTACAGGTTATTTCGGCGCATGGATACAAGAGGAATTCTGGAAACCTGTAACAAATTCTTCAATTGTGATATTCTTTACCGTGATTATTTCGCTCACCATAGGCACATTGGGCGGTTATGCGTTGGCGCGTTCAGGCCGTCGGTATGCTTTCTGGATACTGATGGCTGCACTGGTGTTTCGTGCTATGCCTCACATCACACTAGTCTCAGGTTATTTACTACCTTTTTTTGAATGGAACATATGGGGTCTTATGCCTACTACCATAATTGTACTTGTGGCGATTAACCAGCCCTTCACACTCTGGATGTTACATAGCTTCTTTTTGAATATACCTAAAGATATGGATGAGAGTGCAATGGTTGATGGGTGTACTCGGTTTCAGGCTTTTTGGCACGTAATTATCCCAGTCATGTGGCCAGGTGTAATCACGACAGGCCTGTTCAGTTTCCTATTAGCTTACAATGATTTTGCTGTGACATCTATGCTCTTAAGTCAAGAAAACGAGACGATGATTCCTGCTATTGCTGGTTTTCTTGGTACTGTTCAGGTTGAGGGAAATGTAATGTTTGCTGTAGCCGCGGTAGTTTCAGCTACAGTCCCTCTTCTCTTTTTGGTGATGTTCTTCCAAAAGCAAATTGTCAGCGGTTTGACAACTGGCGCCGTCAAGGGATAAACCATGGAAACATTCGATTATATTGTTATAGGCGCAGGTTCTGCCGGTTGCGTATTAGCTAATCGTCTCAGTGAAAATCCTAATAATACTGTTTGCCTTGTTGAGGGTGGTGGAAGTGATAAAAGTCCGTGGGTCAAAATACCTGCAGGCCTCTCAGTAGCATATGATCACAAGAAGCTGGATTATGCTTATAAAGGAGTTCCACAAAAGAACTTAAAAAACCGAGTTATCACTGTCAATCGAGGAAAGTGTCTTGGGGGCTCTAGTTCAATTAATGGAATGATATACATTCGCGGCAATAAAAATGGAAGCCATATAGGCCTTCCTCAAAATTCTGACTTCAATGATGCCTCTCAATTGGGCTTAGGTATTTATAAGGTAAATCAAGATAAGGGAACAAGGGTTAATTCTTATAAGGCATTCGTGAAGCCTATTGTTTCAAGATCGAATCTAACCATTCTGACTCATGCTCGAGTTCAATCCATTGAAATTGAAGCTGATATAGCTCAATCAGTCAATCTAAAGATTGATGGCAGTGACAAGCAATTGTTATGCAACAAAGAAATTATCTTAAGTGCTGGTGCCATTGAGTCGCCGAGGATACTCTTATCATCTGGTATTGGGAACAGGAAAGAGCTTGAGGAGGCTGGAATAACTTGTAAGCATAATCTAGCTGGAGTTGGTGAGAATCTTCAAGATCACTTAGATACAATGGTCACGGTTCGCTCAAATAAAGCAGAATCAATTGGCGTCTCTTGGAGATCACTGGTACCGCAAGTGCTTGCCTCGCCGTTTAACTTCCTACTGAGAAGAATGGGTTGGTGGACTAGCAACTTTGTTGAAGCTGGAGGTTTTGCGGCGACAAAACTTGGAAGTCCTGAATATCCTGATGTGCAGTTTCATTTTACGCCTATCTATCGAAGTCACCGAGGAAGAAAATTTGAGTTCGGTCACGGTTACTCTTTATTTACTTGTTTACTCAGGCCTCATAGCAAGGGCTCAGTTAAACTCAAGAGGGATGGCGACCAATATCAAGTCCTGATTGATCATAACTTTTTATCTGATTCTAGAGACGAAGTGCACATTGTTGAGGCAATCAAAAAAGCTAGAGAGATATTAGCATCTTCGGAGTTCGATGCCGTCCGTGGCGCCGAGATAGCTCCAGGAAAATCAGTCCAATCTGATGAAGATTTATTAGAGTATATTCGTCGGACTTCACTTACCGTTTACCATCCAGTTGGAACCTGTAAGATGGGCACTGATGAGTTGGCAGTTGTCTCACCAGATGATTTGAAAGTGAAAGGGATGAGCAACCTTAGAGTTATAGATGCCTCAATCATGCCGAGCATCGTAAGCGGAAACACTTCAGCTCCAACAATGATGATTGCTGAGAAAGGTGCAAGAATGATTTTGGAGAGTAAGTAATTATGAGTAATTTTCAACAAGAAAAAAAGATAGTACTCGATTATTACAACGCCCTAGACAAGTCTGAGGGTAATGACATTACAAATGTCTTAAAAGAATACATAACTGAAGATTATATTTGGAGGGGATATCACCCTTTTAATGAGCTATCAAAAGCTAAAGACGTTTCTGAACTTTTTTGGCAGCCCTTTCGATATGCCTTTAAAAATATGCAAAGAAGGATGGATATTTTTATGGCTGGTAAAAACGAGATAGATGGTTTCGAGTCAGTATGGGTTGTCTCGATGGGCCACTTGATGGGCTTGTTTGACAATGAGTGGCTTGGAATTCAGCCATCAAGAAAAATGGCTTTTCTGCGTTACTGTGAATTTAATAAAGTTCAAGATGGAAAGATTACTGAAACAGCCATGTTTTTTGATATTCCTCATGTGATGATTCAAGTTGGTTTAACTCCCTTCCCACCACAAACTGCTGCTCACCTCGTACAGCCAGGACCAATGACTCACGAAGGTTTACTTTTTGATGAGCAGGATGCCGCTGAGGGAGAAAAAACACTAGATGCAATAGACTTCATGGTGAATGACATTAGAACATGGAAAGAAAAGCAAGAAATGCCACTTGTCGATGAGCTACGAAGAAGCTGGAAAGAAGATATGATTTGGTGGGGGCCTGCTGGAATTGGAGCAACCTATACCATTGAAAGGTATGCCGAGCAACACTCAGGACCCTTTCGTGAAGGATTCAAAGACCGAACATTCAATGGACATCTGTGCCGAGTTGCAGAAGGTAAGTTTGGAGGATTCTTTGGTTGGCCCAATATAACACTTACTCCGTCTGGAGGTTTTATGGGAATGCCTGCAACTGAAAAGCCAGGCGATATGAGAGTCATCGACATGTATCGTAGAGAGGGAGATAAGCTCGCTGAAAATTGGATATTTATTGACTTGTTGCATTTTTGGAAGCAACAGGGCGTTGATATTTTAGAAAGGATAGCTCAAAATCCAAGGAACTAATATGTATATTGGTTTGAATTACTTGACGAAATCGCTCCAATACTTCTCAAACCATTTCTGAGTAGCATTTGCCTCCTTGATTAACCAATCCCTAAACAACCACACAGGATCTGAATCAAAACCCTTGTTTCGAGGAGTAAGGATATAGTAAGAGTCACGAAATGGTAAACGTACTGCAAAAGGAACAATAAGACTACCATCCTCTAGAAATTGCTGTGCCGTCACCTCTCCAGCAATAGTAATACCGTCTCCGCGGATGGCTGCTGCAAGGCATAGAGATGTTTGGTTGTAGACCTTTCCTTTTTGAGCGAGCTTTGTATCCTCACCCAGCAAATTAGTAAACATATCCCACCAGTGCTTGTTCCCACTGTGAATCAGGTTGGCCTCGTGAAAATAACCATCTTCTAGCTGTTTTTGCGAAAAGTATCCTGGAGCACATACGGGAAATACAACATTCGTAAATAGCGGATCAAACGAAAAGTTATCCCAATCTCCCTTGCCCCAGACAACAGCCAAATCAAAAATCTTCCCATCGTTGATGAGAGATAAATCGGTTTCTGCACTAATTGAAATTTCTATATTTGGGTGTCTTTTTTCAAATGCAGGCAACCTAGCAAATAGCCAGAGCTGAGTAAAATCTGAATCTGCAAAAATTGTAATCTTTTGAATATCACTAGATGGCTCCGAGAGCTTATTAGCCAAGGTATTGAAACAAGCTGAAATTGCATGAGAATAAAAACGACCATCATCCGTGATTTCTATTGATCGTTGCTTGCGAATAAATAATTGTTTACCTAAATAATCCTCCAATATCGAGACCTGCTTGCTGACTGCAGACTGTGTAACACCCAATTCTTCGGCAGCCTTAGTAAGATTTTCGTACCTCGCAGCGACTTCAAATGAACGCATGGCGTTTAATGGTGGAAGTTTTCTCCTCATTGCATTCCTAAAAGTTACCCAAAGGTAGAATATTTCGAATTTGTCATAGAATAAATTATGCCATAATTTTCTATATTGCCAATAACATGAATTTAATAAAAATGAGAAGAGGAAGAGGCAAGACCACTAGAGAGGTAACAAGCTTTCAACAGGCGCCTTACGGCCAAAAAAAGAACCCTTTCCAGCCGATGTCAATTTTTTCAGAGGATGAGATTGAGGCAATTCATGAGGCATCACTAAAAGTATTATGTGACACTGGTATGGATATCCAGTCTCCTCGTGCCGTTGAAATTCTCAAAAGAGAAGGAGCAATGATTGGAAGTGATGGAAGGCGAGTTAGGTTTGATCCAGATTTTGTGATGGAAAAAATTTCCACTACCCCTAGTGAATTTATTCTTCATGGAAGACACAAGGAAAGGCATGTTCATGTCGGGGGTCGCTCTGTTATAAACACAATGGTCTCAAGTGCGCCCAATGTTTCTGACCTAGACAGAGGCAGGATTTTAGGCAACTTTGAAGACTATTCAAACTTGATCAAGCTTGGTGAGATCTTGAATACTGTACATGCTCTAGGCGGATACCCAGTTGAACCCTGCGACTTGGATGTTCGAGAGCGTCATTTACATGCTGTTTCTGCTGCAGCTCGTCTATGCACCAAGCCTCTATTTGGATATGCTATTGGAAGTGAGAGAATGTTAGATGCCATTGAAATAGTTCGTATTGCAAGAGGCATTGATAAAGAAACGCTTTTAAAAGAACCCTCAATCACAACTGTAGTCAATGCGAACTCACCACTGGTTTATGATAAAGCGCTTATGGAGGGAGCTATTGAAATGGCTGAACATAATCAGCCTGTAATCTATACCCCATTCACTTTGGCCGGCGCTATGGCACCTATTACTGTTGCAGGCGCACTCGTTCAACAAAATGCTGAATCGCTTGCTGGACTTACTTTTCATCAATGCGTTAATCCAGGAGCACCTGCAATCTATGGGAGCTTTACATCAAATGTTGACATGAAATCAGGCTCTCCCGCCTTTGGAACTCCTGAGTACACTCAGGCGACAATTGCAAGTGGTCAGCTTGCAAGAAAATATAAAATCCCTCTTCGTGCTTCCAATGCCAATGCCTCTAATGCTCCTGATGAGCAATCAGTTTACGAATCTCAAATGTCCTTGTGGGCCTGTCTTTTAGGTCAAGTCAATTTTATCCTGCACGGACATGGTTGGATCGAGGGTGGGCTCTGCGCATCCTATGAGAAGGTTATTTTAGATGCAGAGATGAGTCAAATGATGGAGGCTTTTTTAATGCCATCAAAAGTGAATAAAGATACACTAGGGGTAGATGCTATAGCCGAGGTTGGTCCTGCAAGTCATTTTTTTGCTGCCGCACAAACCATGGAGCGCTACGAAACCGAACACTATAAACCATTGCTTTCTGATTGGCGCAACTTTGAATCATGGAGAGATGCAGGCTCATTTACTGCAACTCAGCGAGCAAACAAAATATGGAAACAGCTTTTAGTTGACTATAAAGAACCTAAGCTTAGCCAAGGGGTGGAAGAAGAGCTTACAAGTTTTGTTGATAAGAGGGTTTCAGAGGGTGGAGCCGCCCCTCTATGATGCTTACATATTTTTATAATAATCAAGGGTTATGTTATGAAAGCATTAGTTAAAAGTTACTCAGAGAAAGGTATTTGGCTTGAAGACGTACCCATGCCAGAGGTAAGTAGCAACGATGTGCTTATCAAGGTTCAGAAAACTGCAATTTGTGGTACTGACGTACATATTTATAATTGGGATGCGTGGGCAAAAAAAACCATCTCTGTGCCGATGACAACAGGCCATGAATTTGCTGGCGTTATAGCTGAGTTAGGTGAAAGCGTGGTTGGACTAGAGGTTGGGGATGTGGTTTCTGCCGAGGGCCATATAGTTTGCAATCGATGCCGTAACTGCCTAGGTGGAAGTAAGCATCTATGTCCTAATACTGTTGGGATTGGGGTTAATCGAAACGGTTCTTTTGCAGAGTATGTATCGGTTCCAGCAGAAAATGTATTTAAACCAAGTGTGGAAATTTCAGCGGATTTACTAGCCTGTTTCGACCCCTATGGGAATGCTGTTCATACCGCACTTTCATTTGATATGGTGGGAGAGGATATTTTAATAACTGGTGCAGGACCAATTGGAATTATGGCAGCAATGGTTGCTGTTCATAGTGGTGCTCGTAATATAGTTATTACAGACCTAAATGAATATCGCCTTAATTTAGTTAAAAAAATCTTACCAAAAGTCATTACTGTGAATGTTGAAATAAATCAAATCACGAAAGAATTTATGGAAAGTTTAGGAATTTTTGAAGGATTTGATGTTGGCTTTGAAATGTCAGGCTCCCCTCAGGCTTTTGGGGAAATGCTTAATAAAATGATTAATGGCGGTAAGATAGCAATGCTAGCCATCATGCCTACGGGTTCTGGAATTGATTGGGACTTGGTTGTGTTCAAAGGGTTACATATAAAGGGTATTTATGGTCGTGAGATTTTTGAGACTTGGTATAAAGGTTCTATGATGGTACAAAGTGGTCTACCACTCGAAAAAATTATTACTCACCATTACCACTACACTGAGTTCCAGAAAGGTTTTGATGTTATGCGTTCAGGCCAATCTGGCAAAGTCATTCTTAATTGGGAAGATTAATTTTAAGGAATTTTAATGAGTTTTAAAAGCGCAAAAGACAGCTTAGAAAAAGATTTAAATGCCATTAAAGAGGGAAGTTTATGGAAAACTGAACGAATCATTGCATCTGATCAAAAAAACCAAATTACACTTGAAGGCGGCACCGAATTGATCAATATGTGTGCGAATAATTATCTTGGTTTGGCGAATCATTCTGAGGTAATTCAAGCAGCTAAAGATAGTTTTAATGATTGGGGTTTTGGCTTGTCATCTGTACGTTTTATTTGTGGTACTCAGAGCATCCACAAGGAACTTGAACACAAGGTTAGTGAATTCCTTGGCATGGAAGATACGATTCTCTACGCGGCTTGTTTTGATGCCAACACAGGTCTCTTTGAAACAATTTTGTCTAAGGACGATGCTGTTATATCTGACGAACTCAATCACGCTTCAATCATTGATGGTGTTCGTCTTTGCAAGGCTGCTCGATTTCGTTATAAAAACAATGACATGAGTGATCTTGAGGCAAAACTAATTGAAGCTAAAGAGATTGGAGCAAGACGTATTCTAATTACAACTGACGGTGTTTTTTCGATGGATGGAACTATAGCTCAGCTCGATAAAATATGCGACTTAGCTGATAAGTATGATGCTATGGTCCATCATGATGACTGTCATGCGGTTGGCTTTATAGGAAAGATGGGGCGTGGAGTTCATGAATATTGTGATGTGATGGGCCGTGTTGATATTATTACTGGAACCTTTGGCAAAGCGCTTGGCGGTGGCTCGGGTGGATACACCTCTGGTCGTCAAGAAATCATTGACATGTTGAGGCAAGGCTCCAGGCCCTATTTATTTTCAAATACTGTGCCGCCTTCTATATGTGCAGCGTCACTTAAAGTGCTTGAGATACTCTCAAATTCTACAGAACTTAGAGATCGCCTAGAAAAGAATACGCATTACTTTCGTCAAGGAATGCAAGAAGTAGGCTTTGATGTTGATGATGGGGACCACCCGATAGTGCCGGTCATGTTAGGGGATGCAAAATTGGCACAGAAAATGTCAGAGAAGCTTCTAGAGAAAGGTATTTATGCTATTGGTTTTTTCTTTCCTGTGGTACCAAAAGGAAAGTCAAGAATCAGAACACAAATATCAGCGGCACATACAAAAGGTGATTTAGACAAGGCAATTGAAGCTTTTTCAACTACTTACAAGGAATTGTCAGGTTGATAAAAAACTTACAATTTATGTTGAGAGGAAGGTATCAGAGGGCGGAGCACAATCTCTATAAAGAGCTAAATTTTTTCAATATTTAAAGACAAATTTTTTCACTTGAGTTTCGCAGTTTTTTGAATTAACATTTAATTTTTATATCAAGGGTTTACTATGAAGGATCAAGCAAGAGTTGTAGTTATTGGTGGTGGAGTTGTTGGTTGCTCGATT
>LURN01000020.1:0-857 GCA_001628405.1 Candidatus Thioglobus sp. REDSEA-S12_B1
TGGACATCGGTTGCTGGCTCTAATGGAATTGAGTATGCGCTGCTTCTTTTTTTGATTGTTTTTATTTGGACTCCTCCGCATTTTTGGGCTTTGGCTATTCATCGAAGCGAAGAGTATAAAAAGGCAGAGATTCCAATGCTGCCTGTTACCCATGGTCTTGAATTCACTAGAGTACAAATTCTTTTATACACAGTCCTCTTATTTCTTGTAACGCTGCTTCCTTACTTAACAGGAATGAGCGGCCTGATTTATTTAATTTGTGCTGCGTCTCTAGGCCTTCTTTTTTTAGGCTACTCCGTTAAGATATTGCTAGAGCCAGAAAATCCTAAAATTGCATTTAAGACCTTTAAATATTCCATCAATTATTTGATGGTTTTGTTTTTAGGGTTGCTGGTAGACCACTATCTTCTGATGAACTTTGGGGCTGCTCTCTAGGCATGAGTTCTTTAACTCGAGTATTTAAAGCCGTTGCTTCTTCAATGATTGGGGTTGGAAAAAGGAAACACTTGGCTCAAGATTTTGAGGCTGTAGAAAAAACTGGCCCATGGCCCTATATTGTCGTAGGTCTTGTCATGACTGTGCTCTTTATCGGCACGTTGGTTGTGGCTGTCAGATTAGTTCTTCCCTAGAGCTTCTATAATCTGATCAAGGGCCTCAGCCATTGGCCTCGGCTCGTGAGGGTTTGTCAAGAGCGCAACTAGTTTCAACTCTGGGCTGAAGAGCAAATAACTACTAGTGTGATCAACGTCATAATGCGCAACTTTTGTTGAACTTGGTTTTTCATCGGCTACCATCTTGTGCGAATCATGCGAATCATGCGAATCATGCGAATCATGCGAATCATGCGAATCATGCGA
>LURN01000020.1:903-3004 GCA_001628405.1 Candidatus Thioglobus sp. REDSEA-S12_B1
CCATGAGAGTGGTTATGATTGCTATGATCTTCTTGAGCCGTTTTTTGAGACTGAACCACTTCGTGATAAACGCCAAGAGCTTTGCTAATAGACATCAGCTCATCTTGTTGCGCAGTTAAGCCCTTGAATGACGGATTAAACGCTTTAGCAAAGCTGTCTAGCTTTCCAAGATCTCTAGCAGGGTCAACAGAGACAAACACAACTTGTAGTTTGTCACTATTTTCCATTAGCTGTGATGCTTGGTTTATTTTTGAAAGGTCGATTGGGCAAACATCTGGACACGAAGTGTATCCAAAATAGAGAAGCGCCCATTTGCCATCTGATATCTCTGATAAATGAGTGTTTTTTGATGTGTCATCAATAAAGTTAAGTTTGTCTGAAACTGATTTTGCCTCAGGGTAAAGTGACGCAGCAGGATAAACAGATTTTTTGAGTTCCTCCATATTTGGCTTGCCTCCTCCTATGAGAAAGAAAACTGCCGCGCTAATAATGGCCACAAGGGCCAGGAGAGAAATTTGAGTACTTTTTGTCATAATAAAATTAATAAGCGAGTCGATTACTTTTGAAGAGCATTTTCTTTTGTGAACATTTTGTGAGCGAGATTCACAAGACTTAACAGCAACGCAAGACCGACTACGTTGTGCATTGTGGCAGCAAAAATCGGCAGAGACATGACCACATTGATGATACCAAATGCGATTTGAGCTGTTAGAAGAGCAAGAACTATTAAAACGCTCTTTCTTAGAGCCTTATAGTTTCTTAGAACGAATGATAAAGTAATGAGAGCTGCTGTGACCACCAAGGCCCCAACTCGGTGAGCCATCTGAATAGCTGTCCTTGTTTCGTTCTCAAGCACACCAAACTCATAATCTATTCCAAGAGGCCCCCAGTAGTAAGCATTCTTGAAGTCCATGTCATCAGGCCACATCTCACCTAGGCATGAAGGAAAGTAATCCCCACAAGAAAGTGCTGCGTAGTTGGTGCTGGTCCAGCCCCCAAGGAAAATTTGAAAAACAAGAAGCACAGTTACAATGGCAAGCATAATTTGATGCTTGCTCAGAATAGGCTGATCAAGAACGAGAGGTTTTCGCTCATTAAGAAGCAGCCAAAAGAGAAGAGTTGTTGTTGAAAAGCCTCCTAGAAGGTGCATCGTAACTATTCCTGGGTGCACCAGCTCTGTCACTGTCCACATCCCCAGAGCTCCTTGAAAGCAAACCAACAACAAAAGAGCAGTTGGCAGCTTCACAGACCGGAGAGTTTCTGGTCTTCTAAAAATTGCCAATAAAAAAATTACAACAATAGACAGCCCTAGTATTGAAGCGGCATACCTATGGATCATTTCTGTCCATGCTTTAGCAACGTCAAGAGGCCTATCATATTCTGCAGACACGACATCAGGAACAAGAAGCTGCCCGTAACATCCAGGCCAATCAGGACAGCCTAAGCCAGCATCAGCAAGACGAGTATACGCCCCTAATATAACTACAATGAGTGCTAATATAAATGATAAATTAAGCGCCTTAGAATACATGTAAATCCTTATAAGTTGAGGCAAGCTATTTTAGAGAGTTTAATGCTCGTCTGATTAAAAAATTTTCAAGCCTAGTTAAACAATTTATTTGATTTAAATTTAGTATTGAAAAAAGTTCAATCAAAATTGAGAATAAAGGCCAATAAATGCTTGGTAAATTACAAAGAAACAGGTATCATTTGAATGCTTTTTTTATTTGCGCTTGTAATTAATTTAGAAGCACCCTATATACAGGACAAATATTAGTGCATATAATAACCACAATATTATTATGGTTATTATATAAAACGATTAAGATTTAATTCGGAGAATCTATGAAATTATTGTTGACTTTTACTGGCGCTATTACAGCACTAATAGCCTCTAAGCCTGCTTTCGCAGAGTATACACTCAATATGACCAAGGGGATAACCGACATTAGTTATGACATTTACTGGCTTCATATGATGGCGTTTTGGGTTTGTGTGGCGATTGGAGTTGTGGTTTTTGGTGCGATGTTTTATTCAATTTTTACCCACAGAAAATCGAAAGGCGCTAAAGCTGCAAATTTTCATGAGAGCACAACAGTAG
>LURN01000021.1 GCA_001628405.1 Candidatus Thioglobus sp. REDSEA-S12_B1
ACCTAAAGTCTTACCATCTGCATCAACCAAAAACCAGTCTCTTTTGACCTCATGAGCTTTCGCACTAAATGTTTTCATAACTCTTAAATCTGTGTCAGTTTAGAACAAGCGCACTATTATAATCACTTTTTATTCTTAATGTAAGTTTTCATTTGGCAATTACCTTAAATAGATAGTGCATTTGCGATGCAAAAAATTAAGATTTAGTTTGCTATCAAATCGAGTTCTTCTTCATAAAGATTAGTTTCTACATCCATCAATCCTAAAATCGTATGAAAAAGGCTATCATGAGTTTGAGGCAGACTTGCTCTTTCTCTGATTTTATTTTTATCATAAAGCTTTGACATAGAGTCATCAAGCCACATAAATGCCGCAATATCAATCTGCTCATCTGGAGCCATAAAGTATGGCATGCCATGCAAATATAACCCTCCCTCCCCAAGTGACTCTCCATGATCACTAACATAGAACATTGCAGTGTCAGCTATTTGGGAATTTCTTTTCAGAAATTCAATTACCTTTGAAAGGAAATGATCTGTATATAAAATTGTATTGTCATAAGCATTAGTAATCTCATTATCGCTACATTCGTTCAACTGGTTCGTTTCACAAATCGGCTTAAACACTTCGAATTCCTTAGGGTATCTTTTGTAATAGGCGGGGCCATGACTTCCCATAGTATGCATGACAATCAAAATATCGCCATCCCTCTTATCGACATAATTTTGTAGATTAACCAACATACCCTCATCTCTGCATTCTGGATTGCAAATAGGATTATTTGCTTCAGAGCGGTAGTCCAAAAAATCTACCCGATCCGCAACACTTTTAGAGCTTGAGTTGTTTTCTAACCAAAGCACACTAGCACCAGCCTGGCTCACCAAGTCAAGCACATTGCTCATATTTTTTCCTTTTGCATGAGTATAACTCTCTCTTCCAAGCAAAGAGAACATACATGGAACAGACCAAGCAGTATCTGTTCCACACGAAGTCATATTATTAAAAGAGATAAGGTCTTCTTTCTCTAGCATAGGATTAGTTAACAACTCATAACCATTGATTGACATATGGTCTCTGCGAGCAGCCTCTCCAATTACAAATATCACTAAGCGCCTTTTATCAGACTTCTTATTAATTTTTGCATCTTCACCAATAAACTTGAATGGTTTGGTAGAAGTTTCAATTTTTGAGTCAACAAATTTAATTGTAGAGTAGATAGGGTATGAAGGGGTTATATAGAGCCTTAAGTCTCTATTTTCTCTAGCAAAGGAGGTGTAATGCTTTGAAAAGGTCAAAATGACAACCACAAAGACAATAATTAAAGCAATAAGTACTCTCAATCTTTGCCACAATTGAGACATAAATGGAAGCTTCAAAATCTTAACTTTCCACACTATAAACGATGGCAGAAGACCTAATAAAAAGAGATAGAGGATGAATTGTATGGTCAATAGATCGCCAAGTTCACTACTGTCAGTCTCAAAAGTATTGGTAATCATATTATGGTCAAAAACTATTCCATAATTATGAGTACTGTAGGTTAATACTGAGGAAGTAATCAACAGAAAAATCAGGATTGGTTTAACAGTCCACCTAAAACACAAAACTAGCAAGACTATTGCAAGGAAAGAGAATAGAAATAAAAACAATGAAGCTATGAACAACCAGTTTTCAGAAAACGGATAAATCTGCATTGTTTTTTCAAAAAATGTAAAATTACCTGTTAGTGTCAGAAAGGCCCCAACAAACAATACAAGGTAGACTTGCGAAATTTTCTTAGAAAAAAATTGCATTTAAATTGGATGAAAAATTTATATTATATTATCTACTAGAAGACAAAGGAAGTAATGGTTAACTCACACATACACTTAGATTTTGATAATGTTAAATCCCCCTCTAGTTCAACAACAGGAGTAATAATCCCGTCGACTGGAAAAGATAACTGGGACAATGTTTTTGGATGCAGTCATTCAAACAACAATAGCTACTTTGCGTTAGGCATTCATCCTTGGTTTGTCAAAGACCATCAAATGATTGATTTATATGATCTTGAAGTTAAAATCGAAGAAGAAAAACCCATTGCAGTAGGTGAATGCGGCCTAGATTATGTTAAAGTTAAAGATCAAAACACTCAAAGATTCTTTTTTGACGAACAAATTGCACTTGCAACACGTTTTGACCTCCCATTAATTATCCACTCAGTTCACGCCACCGAAGATGTCACCGATTTGCTTAAATCTTACTCAAAGTCGAGAGGTGTTATTCACGCTTACTCTGGAAGTCTTCAACAAGCTGAAAATTTATTGAAAATAAACTTTTCTTTTGGTTTTGGAACGGCACTTACTAACCCGCATGCATACAAACTTCATGATATAGTTAACTTCCTACCAATCGAATCAATAGTCATTGAAACTGATGACAGAGATAATCCTGACGAATTAACTCAAGTTGCCGAGAGAGTCGCCAGAATCAAAAAAATTAGCGTTGATGAGGTCATTGAACAATGTGACCAGAATACATACAATCTTTTTAAGATAAGCTAATGGCTGGAAGTTGTGCTCGAACAGAAATACTGGTTG
>LURN01000022.1 GCA_001628405.1 Candidatus Thioglobus sp. REDSEA-S12_B1
TCTCTTATATCTTCAATACTGACTGAAAAATGAAGAGTTTCACCCGCCAATGGATGGTTGGCATCAACAGTAATTTTCTCTTCGTCCTGCTTTGTCACAGTCACAATGAATGCATTGCCATCTTGATCTTGTGACTGCAATTGCATTCCAACGGTCACCTCGTCAATGCCTTGAAGTGCAGACCTAGGGATTTCCTGAATTGCATCCTGCATTCTCAGCCCATAACCCTCTTCAGGTTCAACAGAAACATCCATCTTATCGCCTTTGCTTGCCCCCTCAAGAGCTGACTCTAAGCCAGGGATAATGTTGCCATGCCCTTGAAGGAAATCTAAAGGCTCTTTGCCTTCAGAAGAATCGATGACATCACCAGCATCATTTTTAAGAGTGTAGTGCATTGAAACAACTTTATCCTTACTAACTTTCATATTTTCTCCAAAATAAATAAAAAAAACTTTCCTGAATGGAAAGTCTAAAAGAACGATGTAACAGAATGAAACTTAAGAATATTTTACCATAGGATTATGTTTTTCACCCAATCAACTCTTTCATTGCACTATCAACATCGGGGTAATCAAAAACAAAACCATCATCCAATAATCTCTTAGGAATAACAGATGCACTCAGGGTTAAAACTTGTGAACCTTTACCGAGAAGAATTTTTAACTGCCACTCCCAAACTGGAATCAAAAAAGGTCTCTTTAATGCAGCAGCAAGAGCCTTTCCAAAAACTTTTTGAGGGACTGGCTCTGGAGATGTGACATTGAACACTCCTTTGCTTTGGGGCTTTTCCATTAGAAAATGAATTGCTTTGACGAGGTCTTTAATATGAATCCAAGAAAAACATTGATCACCTGACATGATTGGACCACCTGCGCCAAAAAAATAGGGCCAATAAAGTTTTTGAAGTGCACCGCCATCTCTCGAGAGTACAACACCAAACCTGAGGATGATGACGTCATCCGATATCGATTTTGCTGCATCCTCTATAGCAATATTTAAGTCGGTAAGATAGCCATTGCCTTTAGGATCATCTTCAGTCATTGGCTTATCGCAGCTAGATTCTTCATAGTAGCTGATACCTGATGCACATATCACTTTAGGCTTAATGCTCATTGACTGAACTGCTTTAGATAGCATTTGATTGGTATCTACTCGACTCTGCCACATCTCTTCAATAATCTTTTTTGACCATCTTTTTGAAATGGTTGAACCTGAAAGCTGGATCACAAAATCACTTCCATCAATTATTGAAGTCAGGTGCTCTAGCGATTGAAATGCTTCTCTATTGAAGCAATGAACTTGGGTTGACTTTGAGAAACTTTTTTGAAGTGCCCTTCCTATTAAGCCAGAACCGCCAAGAATTACAACTTTCATTTTATTTATTCCAGTCAGCAGTATTATCAATTAACAGCTGCGTCAAAAATTCAATATGATCCGGCCTGTCATTCAGTGCAGGAATATAACCAAACTCCTCACCACCAGACTCTAAAAAGTACTCCTTATTCTCTTCACTAATTTCCTCAATCGTCTCCAAACAGTCTGCTGAAAAACCCGGGCAAATCACTTGCACATTTTTTATGCCTTTATTTGGCAACGATTTTAGTGTTTGATCTGTATACTCTTTCATCCATTCAGCCACCCCAAGCCTGGATTGAAAGGACATTTGATACTCGTTAGGTTTCAAATCTAATTTTTGAGCCAGGCGATATGTTGTTCTGCAGCATTGACAAGGATAGTTATCTCCCTTGTCAAAATACCTTTTAGGAATACCGTGATAAGACATCAGCAAGAAATCAGGCTTGCCGTGTAATTTTTGGTATTCTTTAACGCTGTTTGCAAGAGCATCAATATATGCCTCTTCTTCACAATAGTTACTAATAAATCTGAGGTCTGGAACATTTCTCCAGGTCAATAACTCTTTAGCCACTGCATCAAAAACAGAGCCTGTAGAAGACGCTGCATACTGAGGATATAAAGGAAGAATAACAATTTTTTTACACCCTTTCTCCTCTAGCTCAGTTAATGCACTCTTCATAGAAGGGTTTCCATAGCACATGCCGAGTGCAACCTCGTATTGCCCAGGAGCATTTTTTTCTAATTCAGAAATAATAGCTAATTTCTGACTTTTTGCTATTGATAGGAGTGGTGAGCCCTCACCATGAGTATTCCAAACCGTTTGGTATGCTTTTGCAGACTTTCTGGGTCTCAAATTGAGAATAACTGCATTCAGGATGATTTTCCAGATCCATCTTGGTGGTGGAGGCTCTATCACCCTCGTGTCTGATAGAAATTGCCTCAAATAGGGTTTTACAGCCTTTTTTGTTGGCGCATCAGGCGTACCTAAGTTGGATAAAAGAACTCCAATTTTAGATTGACCTGCCGATTCATGTATGGACGAACATTGATACAAAGGTTTGCCTCTAATATATTTTTTCAACGAGATAAGATACCCTATAAAATAGTCAAGTATTTCAATTTAAGCTACCATCACATCTGATATGAATATTTTACTACTGGTTGCCCACGGAAGCAGAAGAGAAGAGTCAAACTTGGAAGTTGAATCCTTGTCAAAAAAAATGCTCAAATTTGATTCAAGTCAGTTTGATCAAGTTATTCCAGCTTTTCTTGAGTTTGCCTCACCTTCTATCCCAGAGGCTATAAAGCAATGCCATGAAAAGGGGGCAAAGCATGTTACCGTCTTACCCTACTTTCTATCAGCAGGTGTTCACATTAATAGAGATATTCCTGAAGAGGTAAATAAAGCATCAGAAAACTTTCCAAATCTTGAGATCAATATAACAAATTACTTTGGATCCAGAGATGAGATTGCTGAGCTTCTGATGATGACTGCAATAGGCAAATAGA
>LURN01000023.1 GCA_001628405.1 Candidatus Thioglobus sp. REDSEA-S12_B1
CCTAAAGACAAAATGGCCCCAGCAGTTGAGGGTCCGATTCCAGGTAAAGTGACAAGCTCTTTGTAGGTTTTTGGAAATGACCCACCATGCTTAGAACAAACTATTTTTGCAGTTTTGTGCAGGTTTCTTGCGCGGCTATAGTAGCCAAGGCCTGCCCATTGTGCCATCACTCTGTCATCACTCGCAGAGGCTAGCGAGAACAAGTCTGGAAAAGAGACTACGAAAGCATTGAAATAATCAATGACAGTGGACACCTGGGTTTGCTGAAGCATTACTTCTGAAAGCCAAATGTGATAAATGTTAGGAGGAGAAGATTGCCAGGGAAGGTCTTTTCTTCCATGGCGCTCAAACCAAACGAGTAGTTCCTCTGCTAGTGGGGTCACCTTTATAATCCAAGCGGATTGGACGGGTCTATTGAGTCCATAAATGGCAGCCTAATATCTTCATTGGTAATCTGGTAGACGCTTCCTATCCAATTGTTGATGATTGCGCTCGCACTGTCATGCCAGGTGTTGTCAATTGTTTTTGATATGAGGTCTTCTGGGAAGTCATTAATGCTGGCAGAATTATTTTCTAGTCTTGTTTTATACTCATGCAGAATAGCGCAGTTTTGAGGCGAAAGGTAGTTCGTTGGGAATGGGGGATAGTCTTTACGGCCACCCTCCAAATAAAGGACAACCTCTCTCTTGTATTCTTTTAAGAGGCTAATAGAGTCATATTCTGGGTGCCCTTGAAAGAAAACGAGTCGAAACTGATCAGAGCTAACAGCTAAGTGAACTCCAATCGAGCTTGTGGCCAAAACTTTTGCACCTGCTGTTTCAAACTGAGCTTCTGAGACCCCGTTGAAGCGCGAGTGAGGAATATCAAAGCGCGTGTTAACTCCTTTGACTAGTGGGTGCGACCTGTCAACTACTTTGTGTGGAAATACTCCCCAGTGTTTTTTGCCATTAGGCGTGCGTTTTTGAGAGTACATGAATTCTAGTACAGCATGAGTGGCAAGACAAGAGCACAGAGTTGAGGTGACATTTTCATATGACCACTCTACAACTTGGCGTAGCTCTTCATAAAAAGGCGCACGCTTCAGGTCTGGGTGAGAGACATTTGCGCCAGATATGATAAGAGCATCAAGGCCCTGAGCCTTGATTTCTTCAAACGTTTTGTAATATTTTTTAATATGCTTACTGGCCTTCTCTCCGCGCTCAATGCTTTGAAGTGAAAATGGATGCATATAAAATTGAGCAACTTGGTTTGAGTGGCCAATTAGCCTAAAAAACTGTCTTTCAGTAGCCTCAAGCGCAGCGTCAGGCATCATGTTTAAGAGCCCAATGTGTAATTCTCTAATGTCTTGATGAGACGCCCTTTCTTTTGACAATATCATTTCACCTTGCTTTTCAAGTCGTCCAAATGATGGTAGGGATGAGTGGGCTATTAGGGGCATATCAGGAAAGGGCCCCAGAAATTAAACTGAGGACGTCATTGGAAGATTTACAATGATGAAGATCATCGCTTTTTATAGTGCAGCCATATTTACTTGCAAAGTCAGAGTATTTTACAAGCCTGTCTTCGATAAGCTTAGGAAATACCCAGCCTACAAAGTCATCTGGATTAATTTGAGCTGCGTATTCTAGATTGTTTTCAAGAAGATAGGTATTCATCGCTCCCTCAAAAAAAACCGGATTGTAATACATTGGCTTCGGGTTTGTTTTTGCTCTTTCAATAAGCACACGCTCATTTTCTTTAGTTGTTTTAATATAGACCACAAGGGTGCTGTCAGATAGCATCTTAAAGAGCGCTGGATCCTCAAGCTCACAAAGGCTCCCACCGGCGTCATTTATAAAGTGACTAAAGCCTTTTGCTTGAGATTTTGCAATGAAGCTCGGGACTTCATACATTGCCTTTTTTTCTGCCTCACAAAACAAACGTTGTCTGCGAACAAACTCGTCAAACGGCAACCCCCCTTCTTCAGGATTGCCAATTTTTCCTAGAAACGCTGAAATTGGCTCCAGATTGTCAAAAGTAACTTGGCTATTTATGCTGATTGAGTTATTATCTAAAAGGGTCTTCAGCCAACTATCCGATTTCATTTTATTGGCAATATTTGAAATAATTTCTTCTTTTAAGTGGGCGGCCCCAATTCTGTAGTCGCCAGAAAAATGAAACCAATCCCCTTCTTCCCCAATGAGCTTTGCTAGATGGGTTTTTCCAACGCCAGACATTCCTAAAAGCGTGATACTTTTATTTTTACTGTCTATAAAGTCTTTTGCCGAGATCATTTAATAACCCCATCTTCCTTAAACATGGCTCGGATGCCCCTGATGGCTTGGCGAATTCTGTGCTCATTCTCAATTAAACAGATGCGCACATATTCATCTCCATAGCTGCCAAAACCAATTCCTGGTGAAACGCCAACTTTAGCTCGATTAATCAGCTCCTTACTAAACTCTAGAGAACCCATAGGTCGATAATGCTCCGGTATTTTAGCCCATACAAACATCGTTGCCTTTGGTTTGTCAACCTTCCATCCAATGCTCTCTAGCCCAGAGCAAAGGATATCACGCCTTGACTCATACATTTGACATATTTCTTGAACACAAGATTGGTCGCCTTCAAGGGCCTCAATGGCAGCAACCTGTATGGGGGTAAATATTCCATAATCTAAATAAGATTTAATTTTTGTAAGCGCTGCAACTAAAGTGCTGTTTCCCACCATAAATCCAACCCGCCATCCAGGCATATTGTAGCTTTTTGACATTGAAAAAAACTCTACAGCTACCTCTTTTGCGCCTTCCACTTCAAATATACTTGGCGCCTTATAGCCATCAAACACAATGTCAGCATATGCTAGATCTTGAACAACCCAAATTTGATTTTCTTTTGCAATCTTTACAACGCGTTCAAAAAAATCTAACTCGACACACTCGGATGTAGGGTTTGAGGGATAATTTAGAACGATAACCTTTGGTTTGGGCCAAGTGTCTCTGATGGCCTTTTCAAGCTCTGAAAAAAAATCATGTTCAGGTCCGCAAGGAACAGATCTAATATCTGCTCCAGCTATTACAAAGCCATAAGGGTGGATTGGATAGGCGGGACTGGGAACCAAGACCGTATCTCCCTTGCTGACAATTGCTTGTGCTAGGTTTGCAAGCCCTTCTTTAGAGCCCAGAGTTACAATGGCTTCAGTTTCTGGATCAAGAGTGACTCCATACCTATCTTTATACCAGTTAGTGATGGCTCTTCGAAGGCGAGGAATGCCTCGAGATGCGGAGTAGCGGTGGGTGTCTGCTCTTCTGGCAACCTCAACCATTTTTTCAACAATATGAGGCGGCGTAGGCTGGTCTGGATTTCCCATTCCAAAGTCGATGATATCTTCACCCTTGGACCGTGCCTTTGCTTTTAGCTCGTTTGTAATTGCAAAAACATAAGTTGGCAATCTTTCAATTCTTGCAAAATTTTCGTTCATTGTTTTAGCTTATAAACTTGAAAGCCCAATGTGATATGAGCTAAATTTTCTTAGATTGAGCACCCCATTGTCAAGCAGCAAATACTGGCCCTTGATTCCTTCTAAAGTTCCAGAAATATTCGGCGTTTTATCAAAGCTTAATGACACAATCTTGGTGGGATATTTTATCACAGGGTAGCTAATATTGATCGTCTCATCGTCTAGCCATTTTGCTCCAAGTTCTCCTATCAAGTCTGGTATCTCTGATAGAAGCTCTGTTTTTTTTGCTATTAAGTCTGTTTGCTCAACTTCATTTTTTAGCATTTTTCGCCAGTTTGTTTTGTCTGCTATAAACGGCTTCAATGCAGACTCAACTTTTCCAGAGTCAATTCGTGAATTTACTTTTAGTATTGGCAGCGCACTAATTGCTCCTTGGTCAATCCATCTTCCAGGCATATTTGTCTCACGAGTTATTCCCACTTTTGGCCCCGATGAGTTTGCCAAATAAACCACATGTGATGAAAAGCAGTTTGACAAGCCCCATTCGGGCTCACGACAAGTTCCAAGGTGGTGGTGACACGTCTCTGGCTTCATGATGCACATATCACATCTCGCAAGAGACCTTGCGCACGGAAAGCAGTATCCTTGTGAAAAGCTCTTGTTTGTTTTTTGGCCACAGTTAGAACAGTTAATATCACCGGAAAAGCTGAGCTCAATTTGTCTTCCCACCAGCGAGTTCATTTCAATCAGCTCACCCCCTAGAGACAAAACATAGTTGGCCTTTCCATCAACCAGTGAAGTTTTCATCATTGTGATGTTTCCAGCTAGTTGCATAGGATTGACTGAATTTCTTTGTATTTATTTGCAGCTCTGTCCATTATCTCGCTTGGTATTGAAGGCGCAGGCGGAGCCTTGTTCCAGTCTAGCGTTTCAAGATAGTCTCTGATAATTTGCTTATCAAAGCTTTTTGGGCTTTGTCCAGGCGCGTAGTCATCAAGAGACCAAAACCTCGAAGAGTCTGGAGTTAGTGCCTCGTCCATTAAAGTAAGCTTATTGTTTGAGTCAAGGCCAAACTCAAACTTTGTGTCCGCTATGATAATTCCCCGACTAGCAGCGTGTCTTGATGCATAGTCATATATTTCTAGGCTTGTGTCCTTGATTTGAGCGGCCAGTTCTGAGCCAACGAGCGCCTCTGTTTCAGCATAAGATATATTGGCATCATGCTCGCCAGCGGGAGCTTTTGATGACGGCGTGTATATTGGACTAGCAAGCTTGTCAGCTAGCTTCAGTCCAGAAGGAAGCTCAAGGCCACAAACGGAACCGCGGCTTAAATATTCCTTCCAGCCTGAGCCAATAATGTATCCACGAACAACCGCCTCTACCGGAAGCGGCTTCAATTTTTTTACGACAATCGCCCTGCCTGCCAGTAACTTTGCTTCGCTTTCAGGAAGCACTTCATCCAATGAGATTTTTGTGAGATGATTTTGAACAATATGGCTTGTTTTCTCGAACCAGTAGTTAGCAATCGAAGTCAGCATTTTTCCTTTGTCTAGAATAGGCTGATCAAAGATGACATCAAAAGCTGAAAGACGATCAGAGGCTACAATGAGCATATAGTCGTTATCAATGTCGTAAATATCCCTTACCTTTCCCTGGTGAATAAGAGCGAGTGATAATTCTTTGTAGGTTGTGCCGGACATATCAAAAAATTGAAGTTTATATCCTATTTTAATCGATTGAGCGAAGTGTTTGTCTTGTTGCTTGGAGTGAAAGCTATTTACTAGGCATTTCGCTGTTGGGAACTGCAGATTTTTTCTCGAGCTTGATTTTTTCAGCGTCTTTATGAACCCCGTTCACTCTAATCTCATAATGTAGGTGAGGGCCTGTTGACATTCCTGTGCTTCCAACATAGCCAATTAGTTCGCCTTTTTTAACACGATTTCCTGACTTGAGGCCTTTGGCAAATTTAGACAGATGGGCGTAGACAGTGACCAATTCAGAGCCGTGCTTTAAATAGATTACGTTGCCGTATCCTGACAACGTGGCGACAAATTTCACAAGCCCTTTTGCCGGAGCATAAACAGGTGTTCCTGTGGGGGCAGCAAAGTCAGTTCCTCGATGAGGCCTGTAGATTTTGAGTGTGGGGTGCCAGCGTCTCTTAGAAAAACCAGAGCTTATTCGACTGTATTTTACTGGGGCAAAGGCGAAGGTATCGTTCAGCGTAAAGCCGTTGGACGTGTAGTATTTTTTTCTGCCTTGTGAATCTTTGTGGGAAAAAAGTGCAATTGTTTTTCTTTCTCCAATATAGATCATTGCTTCAGGTGTTTTTTCTCCATTCCAGGACAAAACAAAACGATCTCCTTTTCTAAGGTCACGGCTTAAATCTATTTCCCATGAAAAATGGTCTACCATCAGCTTTCTAACTTCAGCATCAACTCCTGCTTTTTTTGCATCGTAGTTCAGAGACTTTTGAATATTGATTACTGTGTAGGTAAGCTTGCTGTCAGAGCGGGCATCCTTTTTTTCGTATGTAAATTTGCTGCCATCGTAATAAATGTTCAGCGGGTTGTCATTTTTTGGGCTAAATACGATCTCTTTAAGAGAGTGGTCATCATTA
>LURN01000024.1 GCA_001628405.1 Candidatus Thioglobus sp. REDSEA-S12_B1
ATTGAACATACATCTGACTTTGCCAAAATTACCGCGCCATCAGGGGCTTGAGCGACCCTGACCGAATGCCATTGAAGGCATTGCTGTTTGTCTTTGGTACCTTGAAATAACGGATCTTTCCTTCCTTCTTCGGTAAGTTCTATCTCTAGCACTCCAATTTCAGGAATTTTTTGTGGCCCACACGTACCTCCAAGTGCATCTGCAAGTAGCTGATGACCTAAACATAGTCCAAGGTATGGTTTTCCTAACTCTTTAACCCAGCGCCTTATTGCCGCTTTTTCATCAACCAACCATGGATTCTCTTCAATATCCCACACATCCATTGGACCACCCATTACCCAAAGGGCATCGTAATTATCAAAACTTGGAATTTCATCTCCACGATGCAGATATACTGGATCCCATTCAATACCATCCTCAGCTAAAAATTGTCTCAATGAGCCAGGATGCTCGCAATCAACATGCTGAAATACCAACACTCGCATCTAAACACCTCTATTGGATTTATCAAAAGAACTGGCTCATATCTTAATACCAATAGGTATGCTCGTCAAATAATAATGGTTATACTGTCCAAAACTTCTCTTGTAAAAATATGGAACAACATAAAAAAATAATCAGTTTTGCAGTTGCGTTAGCATGCATTCTTTTGGCCATCAACTTTGGCTTTAGATCTTCACTTGGTCTTTTCTTAAAGCCTGTTTCAGAAACATTTGGATATGGGCGCGAAGTTTTTGCATTCTCTCTAGCTCTTCAAAATCTTCTTTGGGGATTATCTCAACCGGTAGCAGGTGCATTTGCTGATAAGTTTGGAACTTCTAGAGTCGTGATAGTTGGAACTATTTTCTATTCTTTAGGTCTATATATTACTGCAACCGCTGATAGTTTTATAGGCCTCCACTTGGGAGCTGGAATTCTCATTGGAATGGGTATCTCTGGAACTGGCTTAGGTGTTGTTTTACCTGCCATGGCAAGAATGGTTGCGCCAGAGAAAAGAGCCCTTGCACTTGGGGTTGGAACAGCTGCTGGCTCTGCGGGTCAATTCGTGTTTATCCCTGTTGCCAGGGAATTTCTAGTAGCTTATGGATGGCAGACTGCTCTCATTTTGATGGCATTAGGTGCCTTATCTATGATTCTTTTTTCACCGGTATTTAGAGGTGATTCAAAGGTTAATGTTACTATCGACAACGAACCAAAACAGAACCTGAAGGAAGCGCTTAATGAGGCTTCTAAGCACATTCATTATTGGTTACTTATCGCTGGCTTTTTTGTTTGTGGCTTCCAGCTTGCTTTTATTACTGTTCACATGCCTGCTTATCTTGCAGATAAAGGGTTTGATAGTTCTGTTGCTGCGATCAGTCTATCTATCATTGGTCTTTGCAATATTATTGGTTCGCTTGTTTCTGGACATCTCTCTGGAATTTATTCAAAGAAATGGATTTTGACTTATATTTATGCAGCAAGGTCAATTGTCATTGTTTTATTTCTTGTGATTCCAATTTCTACGTTCACAATCTATGCGTTCTCTTTTGCTACTGGTCTGCTTTGGCTTGCAACTGTACCCCCAACTTCAGGACTAGTCGCTCAGATGTTTGGCTTAAGATTTATGGGAACCCTCTATGGAATAGTTTTCCTAAATCATCAAATCGGCTCTTTTACTGGAGTGTGGCTAGGAGGATACCTCTTTGATACAACCGGATCATACAATCAAGTCTGGTGGTGGGCCGCAATAATTGCTGCTGTTACTGCGCTCATACATGTCTTTATAGATGAGCGTCCAGTCAAAAGACTAAGAACTAGCCTTGAAACCAATTAGGAGAGGATTGCCACACTTTTAACTTGAACATAGACGCTCAATCCGCTCTCTAGTTGAAGCATAGCTGCTGACTTTTTTGTCAAACAAGCAAGCAGAATAAACTCATTGATTTTGAGTCGAACGATAACCTGAGCTTTTCCTTCAGGCACAACCTGTTCAACCAATGCTGGAAAAATATTCAAAATACTTGTATCGGTCTGCTTGTTTTTTGTAAGACTGACATCCCGAGCTGCAACCCTGATACGAACATTACTATTAATTGGCAGGCCATTATCTGGAACAATAAACTGACCACCAGAAAACTGGAGATGCATCAAGTCAAAATCAGATTCTCGACTAATCACCTTAGCATCAATAATTGAAATTGCATCAGCACTATGTGACATTGGCATATCTAATCTAGTCAACATCTCATTGACTGGACCATTACCAATAATCTTGCCGCCCTCAATTAGCATGAGATGGTCTGCTAATCTTGAGGTTTCATCTTGAGAATGAGTTACATAAAGAATTGGAATATCTAGTTGATTATGAAGGCTGTCAAGATAGGGAAGAATTTCATTTTTACGTTTAAGGTCAAGGGCCGACATAGGCTCATCCAAAAGTAAAATTTTGGGATTAGTCAATAGAGCTCTAGCAATTGCAACACGCTGCTTCTCTCCCCCAGAAAGTTGAACAGTTGATCTATTAAGTAAGGGCTTTATGTCTAATAAATTATATATCGAATCTATAAAATCTCCACTGAGTCCTTCTGTTCTTTTTGTGACGTAAGTAAGATTACCCTTTACATCCAGATGACTAAATAATGCTGCATCCTGAAAAACATATCCAATCTGACGCTTGTGTGTTGGCACAAAATTATTACCCTCTTGCCAAACTGAATCGCCAATTTTAAGATACCCGGAATCACTCTTTTCAAGTCCAGCTATAGCCCTTAATAATGTTGTTTTACCAGATCCTGAGGGCCCAAAAACTACTGAAATTCCTTTGTCAGGAATAGTAAATTTTGCATCTAATGTAAAGTCATTCAGCTCAATTTTTATTTTGCATTCAATCACTTTTCACTACCCCTCATAATTGAAAAATGACGATTAAAGAGATAAACAAATATCAGCATTAAAAATGACGTAATAAGTAAACCACCAGCTAATAAATGAGCCTGGCCATATTCCATTGCTTCCACATGATCATAGATTGCGATAGATAAGACTCCTGTCTCACCTGGAATATTTCCGCCTATCATGAGAACAACACCAAATTCTCCAACAGTGTGAGCAAAACCAAGAACAGCTGCTGTAATAAATCCAGAACGTGCCAATGGAATTGCAACTGTAAAAAATCGATCTAGCTTTGACGCTCCTAAAGTGGCTGCAACTTCCATAGGCTGTTTTCCAATTGATGCAAAAGAGTTTTGAAGTGGCTGAACAACAAAAGGAAGTGAGTAAATTACGGATCCAACAACTAAACCAGAGAAGGTAAACGCTATTGAGCTCCCGCCAAAAGATTCCAAAAGCCTACCTATTGGTCCATTCTTCCCTAATGTCATCAGCAAATAAAAACCCAATACGGTCGGCGGTAGTATGAGTGGCAAAGCAATAATCGCCTCAAATACTACTTTAAACTTAACCCTAGTCTGGGATAGCCACCAAGCCAATGGTGTTCCAATCACTATTAATATAGAGGTGCTTATTAAAGCCAATTTAATGGTTATGATAATCGCTGAGATGTCCAACTCACTTAACATTACGGTAAATCATATCCATTTCTTTTAATGATGTCTAATGCCTCATTCGACTTTATGAAAGAGAGAAAATCCTTTCCAAGAGAACTGTCTTTCAATAGAATTGCTTGCTGCTCTATAGGCTGATACATACTCTGAGGTACTAACCAGTAGGACCCTTCTGAACTAGAGTTTAAACTCAATATTTGTGAATATGAAACAAAACCCAGCTTAGCATTTCCACTTTTGGCAAATTGAAATGTCTGCGCAATATTCTCTCCTCTTACTAATTTTTCTTCCATATCTTGCCATAAATTCATAGAGGTTAATGTTTCTTTACTTGCTACTCCATAGGGAGCAATTTTAGGATTGGCTATTGCTAAAAAACGAAAATCATCGGTATAAAGAACTTGTCCATCTGAATCTACATATTCATTAAATGAACTCCATAAAGCAAGCTTTCCAAGAGCATAAGTAAATCTAGATTGATTATTAAATACCTCTTCTTTTTCCAGCATATTTGGTCTTAATTTGTCAGCAGAAAAAAACAAATCAAAAGGTGCGCCGTTTAAAATTTGCGCATAGTGCTTGCCAGAAGAACCAGAAATAAGCACAATATTATTTGTTGTATCTGAATTAAGAGTAATTGACTCAAAATGTTTAACAAGCTCTTTCATCGTTGGGTAAAAGTTACTAGCTACTGCGATTTTTATTTCATCAGCTAAGGCCCCATTCAAGAAAAAAAATTGATAGACGACAATTAAAGTAAGTGCTTTTAACTTGGCATTCCACATATACTTTTTGACTTAGTGTATTGATTAGCCTGAAGCTTAATAATGCAAGCAGGCTTCTATAAAAAACTTATTCAATATATTCTATAGTGAATCAGCAATTTAAACATTAAAATTATGGCTACTCAAACCTGCATAATCTTATACAATTATGTTAATATGTCCAACAGTTAATAGAAGCGCAAGAAATAAAAGGAAATCCATGTCAAAAAATCAATTTTTATTAGCTTTTTTATGTTCTTTTTGTATAACATTTAGCGTATCTGCTGATTACTTTGATGGCCAAAGGGCTTACGCGAGTGGTGACTATGAAGCGGCCATTAATGAGTGGACACAAGTTGCTGAAGATGGCAATGCTAGAGCACAATATAATCTCGGCTGGATGCATGCAAATGGAAGAGGCGTAGCCCAAGATTTTAAGGAAGCCATTAAGTGGTATACAAAATCAGCAGAGCAGGGTAATGTTAATGCTCAATACAACCTAGGTAACCTGTATCTTAGAGGCCAAGGCGCCACTCAAAATGATAATCTAGCATTTAGCTGGTTTATCAAAGCAGCTGAACAGGGAGACGCACCAGCTCAATACAACCTTGGAAGAATGTACCTTCTAGGCAAAGGGGGCGACAAAAACATTTTAGAAGCTAGGTTTTGGATTAAACAGGCTCTAGAAAATAATGACGAATACATTGGAGCTCTTGCACAACAAGTTTGGGACGACTATAAACTTGGCACTTACTAGAGTTACTACCCGAACTATCTAATTTGCATTAAATAGATACTACTTTGCAGGTATCTATACTTTTCTTTTCTGCTTCAATAATCTTAATAGTCTCTGCAGCCTGCTTTAACAACTCAAAATTAGTTTTATTGCCAGAGAGAATTTCATCAATGAAAGTGCGGATTTCAAATTCGTAACCCATACCTTCTTTTAACTTGATTGATTCTGGTACCTCACCAGCTCTGAAAAGTTTTAGCGTTTCATCATCATCTAAAAGATAGCTAAGCGTTCCATTTTCAAAGTTAGCAGTAAATGACATATTAAAGCCGTAGCCTTCTTGCATTGTCCATGTACCCTCAGAGCTGACTAGAGTAGATGAGCCTGACTTTTTATAAATATAGTTTGTGACGATATGATCAATCCCTCCACTTGGTCCAACATAGCCTTGGCTAAAAACTGCATCCGGCAACCCTAAACAATAATTAATGAAATCTGTATCGTGAACATGAAGATCTAATAAAGCCCCACCACATTGATGATGATCTGAATAAAATGCCCCTCCAGGAAAACTTGTTTGTCTCTTACAATTGAGTGACAAACACTTTCCAAATTGATTTGTTTGAATAGCCTCCTTTAAATAAACCCAAGCAGGCCAATACCTTAAGCACATAGCTGACATCACATAACACTCAGAACCTTCAGCAAGTTGAACTATTTTTTTAGCCTCATCATAGGTTCTTGCTAAGGGCTTTTCAACCAAAACATGCTTGCCTTTTGCAAGAGCTGCTTCTACAAAAACAAAATGGAGATCTGTTCCAACGCAGATGTCTACAATATCAATATCTGCATTATTGATAAGGTCCATACCATCAAGATATTTTGTTGCACTGAGTCCAGTAACACCGCCCTCTGCCTGGCCACTTATGTTACCTTCAGCTTTAGTTGTGCCATCAAGTCTACTCTGAATGGAGTCCGCAATGGCAGTAATCTCAACTTCCTTTATTTTTGAATAAATATCCAGATGAGTTGTGCCCATACTGCCAAGCCCAATAATTCCAACCTTAAGTTTATTAGTCATGCCAATTAAATGTCTATTTGAATTTGAATAATTGATCCATTGCTGCTGATGTACGAGATAAGATTGTCTCGTCCCATGGAAGCATTTCAGCAATAATAGTGCTCTTATATTCGATAGTTCTCAAAGCCTCTATTGTCTCTTTCCATGGCACATCTCCAGCACCAATGTCACAAAAACTAAAACTACCAGTCCAGTCAAAGTTTTCCTGAAAATCTTTAATTTGAACTCTTTTAATTCTTGAGTTAAGAAGCTCTACCCAGTGTGGCGGATGTTGTTGGTAACCAATCAAATTTCCAATGTCTAGATAAACGCCCAATCGATCAGAATCAAATGAATCTACAAAGTCCCTTAGCTCAATTGGCGAATAGAAAAAACCATTCCATACATTTTCCATGCACAAATCGACATTCAAGTCTTCTGCTATGGGAAGCATTAGATTAATTGCCTCTCTGAGTCGATCCAACGCTCTGTCATATCGCACTATTTCTGGTGAAATTGGACTTTTAACAACTCCTGGCACAAAAAGCAAAGCCTTGCAGTCGAGATAACTTGCAACTTTTAATGCGTCCTGATGAAGACTGATAGATTTTTTTCTTATCGACTCATCATCACTCGTGGGACTAACTCCCCAACTCATTCCAGTTGCAATACTATCGACAAATACTCCTGAGTTATCAATCCTTTTTCGAATCATCTCACATTCAGCTTTTGAGGAGTTTGTAGTGATTACGCCTTCACTTGAAACTGAGAGTTCAAGAGCATCAAAGCCATGCATCTTAGTCTGTGATAAGGCAGACTCTATAGATTCATTATTGGAAAGACCATTCTCAAAAGAGAGATAACTAATACCTTTAATCAAAACTTACTCCTTAATAACATGAATCGAGTTCTTTCCAAGTTTCAGACATATCTACAATCTGTCCAGTCTTCATGCTCTCATCAATTGCCATAGCGACAAGCCCTGCTGCTATCGCTTCCTTTGGACCCACTGGCAAAGAAGTTAAATCGCCTCTAAGAAAGCTTACGATATCTTCACTCATCAGCTTATCTGCTCCATAGTGCGAAGGATAGTTACCTGTCTCTGAGGATGCTGGAATACTAAAGTCATGGTCCTCGAGACACGCACCAGTTCGCGCATCTGTAACTTTCAAGCCGCCTCTACCAAAATCTCCTTCAGCCATTCCTCTTGATCCAATAACGCAAAACCGCCTTTGCTCATCAGGAACATTGATACTAGTATGGAAAGAGAAAGTTACATTATTTGGATACTCAATTAATGCATTTTGGTGATCGATAATATCAGCATCGCTCGTAAAGGGGTTGTCTACATTTTCCCAATAGGAAGGTTTTTGTTGATAGACATCATCATGCTCATTGCCCTCTGGTTCTTCTGATGGGATAAAATTATTTCTGCCTCCAAAACCAACAACTCTCTGCGGCCTATCACCAACCATCCCATTGTAAAGATCGATATCATGACAGCACTTTTCAAGCATAAATCCACCTGAATACTTCTCTAGTCTTCGCCAATCTCTCATAAAGAATGAACCGTGGTAAGGCGCTATATGTTCATTAGCTTCAAGTGAAGTAATTGTTCCCAATAGACCACTATCAATCACTCTTCTCATTTCCCTCATATGAACTGAGTACCTTAAAACAAGTCCAACAATCAATTGATTTTCACCAAATTTTTTAATCAGCCTAGCTAGCGCAAAACTATCCTCTTTTGTTGTTACGATAGGCTTTTCTGAAAAGACTTTAAGGCCAGCTTCAAGACCTAAGCGTATGTGCTCTAAATGAAGATGGTTTGGAGAGGCCACCCATAAAAGATCAAGGCTTCCCTCATTGATCATCTGATGAAGGCTTTCATATTGCTGTAATAAATGGGAATGTTTTTCAATAATTGATATTCCACATGGATCCGGATCAACATATCCAACCAGTTCCATCTCAGGCATATCTTCCTTAATCATTTTTAGAACATTTCCTGCCCTTAATCCAAGGCCAACAATACCCGTTCTCATGACTAACCTCCTATTCTAAATTCTCTTGAGTGCTTGTCCCAATGAATTGAATGCATGGCACTTTTTGGGGTCTATTGCAAGATTAATCTTATCACCCGGTTTAATATCAGAATCACTAGGCAGTACTGCACAAAAATTACTATTATCTAAAACAGATCCATATAAGATAACTGTCGCTCCAACATGCTCTACAACTTCAACATTCATTGGAACCCCTCCTTTCTTAGACACTACTAAATCTTCTGGTCTAATCCCAATTTCTAAAGTATCGCCATCATTTGTATCTCCAGCCTCTATAGGCATATTCACAGAAGAATCACCAAGAGTTACTTTTAGTTTACCCTTAGTGATTTTTATATCGCTTGCCTTTAAAAAATTCATATTAGGGTGGCCAATAAAACCAGCTACAAATTTTGTTTTAGGGTTATGGTATAGCTCCATTGGGGAACCCACTTGTTCAATAATCCCATCATGCATAACTACAATCTTATCTGCCATTGTCATGGCCTCAATCTGGTCATGAGTAACGTAAATCATTGTAGTATTCAAATTTTGATGAAGTTTTGCAAGCTCTACTCTCATCTCTCCTCTAAGCGCTGCATCTAAATTCGATAACGGCTCATCAAAAAGGAATACTTTAGGATCTCTAACAATGGAGCGGCCAATTGCTACCCTTTGACGCTGCCCACCTGAAAGCTGACCAGGTTTAAAATCTAAACGATCTCTTAATTGCAAAATATCGGCAGCTATGAAAACCTTTTCCTCCAGCTCTTTTTCATCAACTTTTGCAACTCTAAGAGGAAAAGCAATATTTTCAAATACTGATAGATGGGGATATAGCGCGTAAGACTGGAATACCATAGAAATGCCTCTCTCTACTGGAGGCGCATTCGAAACATCATTGCCGTCAATTATTACACTTCCATTGGTTGCCTCTTCTAGACCCGAAATAATTCTCAGTAAAGTTGTTTTTCCACAACCTGATGGCCCAACAAAAACAACAAACTCTTTATCATTAATCTCAAGATTAATATCAAACAAAACTTCAGTTTCACCAAAGCTCTTACTAATATTTTCGAGTTTTACCGTCGCCATATAACTTTCCTAACTTAAGCGTATTTCATACGCATTTTTAAAATAATTAAATACTTTTGACAAAGCCAGCCCTATAAGAACGCTCAATAGATTTAACGCACTTTTAATGCTTGCCTCATTAAATTCAGGGGCAATTTTCATTGCCCCTGATTGTTGTTACTAGACTTACAGACCTTCTGCTAGAGTGTCAGCAGCCTCAGCCACTAGATCAGCAGCAGAACCTTCACCCAAGATCATGCCCTGGATTGCACTGTTGATTCCTGCCTGAAGTGCTTTAAAGTCCTCAAACATTGGCTCTGGTCCACCACGACCAATTGGGTCAACAAAAACTTGCCAATAGTCAGTTGTGTAGTAGACATCATCCATCATTTTCTCATATTGCATGATTGGAGTTAAACCCCAGCTCTTATCAAGATCATACTGAGCCTCACCTGATGAAAGCATGGCAGCTAGCTCCATTGCAAGATCTTCATTTGCAGAACCTTTAAATACCGCAATTGAGTCAGTGATTAATAATGTTCCGCTTTCTCCACTCGGTCCAGCAGGAATAGGAACTACGATTTCAGCAATATTTGCATTATGCTGTCCTGCGCCCCATGGTCCATTGATATACATTCCAATCTGACCATCATTGTAGAGCTGAGTTAATTGTGAACGCTCATATCCAGTTGGTCCTTCCTGAGCAACACCAGCTAATTTACCAATAAACTCTAGTGTTTCGACAGTTTCTGGACTGTTAAAAGTAATTTCTCCAGTATCTGCATTACTTACAGTACCGTTATTACTATATAGATAGTTCAAGAATTGGTGCATCGTATTGTCAAAGTCTTTAGCAGCTAAACCAACACCTGCAGCTGAAGTATTGTCATTAATTGCTTTAGCCATGTTATACATACCTGTCCAAGTCTTTGGTGCTACACATGCCATACCAGCTTCTTCAACTAAACCACAGTTGATGAACAAAGCTTTGGTAGAAAAAGCGTGTGGGAATCCCCAAGTTTTTCCGCCATCAGTAACCGTATTAAGAATACCTGGCTGATACATGCTTTTTTGCTCATCAGAAATATCAACTGGAATAATCAATCCACTACGTGCCAATTGCTTTAGAGTACGTGAACC
>LURN01000025.1 GCA_001628405.1 Candidatus Thioglobus sp. REDSEA-S12_B1
GAGTTATCGCCCTGATTTTATCTTTTGTGATGAACCCACTTCTGCATTAGATGTCTCTGTTCAAGCGAATTTACTTAACCTACTAAAGGACTTGCAAGAAAAATTTTCTTTAACATTGCTTTTTGTTAGCCACGATCTTGCTGTCATTAGACAAATGTGTGATAGAGTGATTGTGATGAAAGATGGTCAAGCTTTAGAAAAAGGGAGCAACAAAGATATTTTTGAATCGCCACAACATAACTATACTCAATCACTTCTCGATTCTATGCCCAAATATAATGGAATGGTTTTAAATTAAAATCTCCTAAGGCTTTATGATTCAAATATCTTGTATTAATGTTTCAATGTCTTTTCGATACTTTGACAACTGTTGACGAAGTTTTTTATCTTGCTTTTCAGTTCTTGAATTTAAAATTTCAACAAATAGACGCTCATTTACCTCGATATTATGTGAATAAGTTCTCCTATAATTGCTAGCAACCTTATCATCTCTGTGAGTAATGTTTTCAAGATCTAACTCCCAGCCATCGCCTCTTTTAAGAATCACCTTAAGATTTTCAATAAGAGCTTTCCGATTACCCCTATAAAGCGGCGTAAATTCTTTCTTATACGTTTGTAGTTATCATTTTGATAAGTTTGCAAATTGCGACTTAAATATTTATTTTCATTCTGTGCAGTCTTGGTTTGCATTGTCTGAAGAAACTCAGTAATTTGTTCATTTGATAACTCGCGCGTCATTGGAATCACCCACGCAATCATGTTGTCTTCTAATCGAAACCAAGACTGCTCAACTTCATGTGTGATAGCTTCAATAGAAGCCAGCTCAATTTTTTCATCCAGGATTGACTCAAAGTCTTCAATAATTTTTACATATTTAGGTAATTCTTCCTCTCTATGCCATTCAAAGAATGGCTCTAATAGTTCATTTAATTTCTGCCTTTGTTCTTGATTTAAGTCAACATAGCTCTCTAGATACCATGGCAATAGAAAGTCAATTCTATTATAAATAAAGGTTGTAGAGCTACACCCAACAAGAAAAATCAAAGAAAATAATAGGATTTTTTTTATAAATGAATTAAGAACTATTGGCGTCTTCATAAAATTTTTGATAAAAAAATTACTAAATTTTTTCTCATGTAATTAAAAACAATTTCTATATTTGTGTTTAAATCATCGCTCAAACTAAAAATATTACTCAAATGATTAATCAAATTCACAATACAAATATTGAAAGCGAAACTGTTATCACCTCGCCCATTGAATTAAGGAAGCAAATAAAAGTCAGCAATCAAGGCAAAGATAGTATTTTAAAGAGTCGTAAAACTGTTAATGAGATTTTTTTAGGCAATGACAAAAGATTAATAGTAATCGTAGGCCCATGTTCAATTCATGACATAAAGGCAGCCAAAGAGTATGCTCTTAAATTAAAGTCGCTACAGCGAGAAGTTGAAGACTCTATCTATATCATGATGAGAGTATATTTTGAGAAACCCAGAACAACGATTGGCTGGAAAGGTTTAATTAGTGATCCAGATATGGATGATTCACTCGATGTGGAAAAAGGTCTTCGCCAAGGACGAGAGCTTCTTGTTTGGCTTGCAGAGCAGGGAATACCTACAGCAACTGAAGCACTTAATCCAATTACTCCTCAATATCTCGCTGACCTCATTTCATGGTGCGCAATTGGCGCAAGGACTACAGAATCTCAAACACATCGAGAAATGTCAAGTGGACTCTCTATGCCAGTTGGCTTTAAAAATGGCACAGATGGTAACCTAACTATGGCTATCAATGCAATTAAAGCCTGCTCCTCCCCTCAAAGCTTTTTAGGTATTAATGATAAAGGTCAAATTTCTACCTTTAAAGCCAAAGGAAATAAATCTTCACACATAATTCTTAGAGGAGGAATACAACCAAACTATGACAAAGAATCAGTTCTTGCTTGCGAAAAACTTCTGAGAGAAAATGGTTTAGCTGAGAGAATTATGATTGACTGCTCTCATGATAATTCATATCAAGACTACAGAAATCAAGGCAATGTGATTGATGATATTAAAAATCAAATCATGTCAGGAAATAAATCAATATTTGGCGTCATGCTAGAAAGTAATTTATTCTCAGGTAAACAAAAGATACTAGCCAATAAGGATGAGATGCAATACGGGGTTTCAGTTACAGACGGTTGTATTGATTGGGAAGAGACTCAAAGCGTAATTAGAAATCTTACAAAAGCAAAATTAATTTAAAAAAATTAATTGGTTTATTGTCCAAGAAGCTTTATTACTTTGACAGCAGTTTCTTTTAAATCTGGAATAACTTTTTGCATGATTTGAATCCTATCAAATAGACTAGGATTTGAATCTAAAGTTGATCTTAACGAATTTCCAAAACTTTTTCTTAATACCGTTCCAACATTGAATTTTGTCACTTGGCTTTCTGACAACATTTTAATATCCTTATCTTTTATGCCACTTGTACCATGAACCACCAATGGAATACTTAACGCAGCTCTAAGCTTATTAAATCTTTCAACATTAATTTCTACGCATCCTGTCTCTATTCGATGGACATTCCCAATTGAAATTGCAAGTGCATCGGGCTTGCCCTCTCTCTCCATTGCCAATGCCTCAGAAACCTCAGTAAGCTCTGACTTGATATGATCTCTTCCAGAGGCATAAGGAACCGAACCTACCTCAGCTTCCACTGAAACACCTTTAGGATTAGCGTAAGAAACAATATCATGAATCGAAGCAATATTTTCCGAAATAGGCAATTGGGAACCATCAAACATGACTGATGTAAACCCACAATCAATAGCTTGCTTGACCACATCAACTTCATACGTATGATCCAGATGGATGCAAACGGGAACTTTAGAACTGATAGCCATTGGCTTCAACATTCCAATAATTTGATCCATTGTCATAAATTGACGCATATCAAGATTAATTGAAAGAATAACAGAGGCATTTCTTGACTCAGCAGCATCGATGACAGCTCTTGAATCCTCAAAACCAAAAACGTTAAAACACGCTACAGCATACCCCTGATCTTTTGCGGGTAATAGAATATCTTTAAGATTTGAAATCATTATTTAAATTTGTTAAGCATATCTTGCATACCAGGAATTGTTTCGAGTTGATACGCATACTCCTTTTGATAGTTCATATGGAGCGGTCTCTGGCTCTCACCTGCCAAAATAGTAAAGTAATACATCTCAAATCCTGGGGCTGCAACACAAGGATGATAGCCTTTATCAAAAATAAATGTTGATCCATCACGAACATGGTAGACAGGGCCAAAATCTTCGCCATCAGGCGTTAAAAATTGAGCACCAAAACCATTAGAAGGGTTAAACCTGAAATTATAAACTTCATTGTGTCTACTCTCATCTGGAAGCATATCAGTTTCATGCTTGTGAGGAGGAAACCCTGACCAACCACCTTCTCCAACAGTAAACAATTCACTTACTAATAACTTGCCAACTTTTCCAGGTGGATTTTTACCTAAGATATGTTTAATTTTTCTGTGAGTTTTCGTATCATCAGACCCATACTGAACCTTGTCTATATCATTTTGCCTAATTACAAATGCCTCATAAGTCTCATTATGCTTTGCTCCAGAAATAAAAACTTCAGCTTTACCACTTTTGCATTTCAATTTAGCTTTTTGATTAACAGGGATATAAACTCCCTCAGGATCGCTCTCCCAAATATGATTTCTTTTGCCAACTTCATTAAAATTTCGGCCTTCAACTTCAACATCAATCGTTCCAGTAGCAGGAACAATACAAGTTTCGTATTCACCTAGTTGATAACTAAACTCCTCTCCAGCAGAAAGTTTAATGATATTGAAATAACATAGAGGCACTATTTCATTATTGCAATCTACAATAGGTTCGTTATTATTTTCGTGTTGGGGGATATGCATTTTTAACTCCACTCTGTTTTTGGTTCGATGGTCATAGCATCTTGCAAAGACTTTATTTCTTTAGCTGTAGGCATCGCACTAGCACAGCCCTGCTTTGAAACAACAATAGCCGCAGCAGCACTCCCAGCGTCAATTGCTTTTTCCCAGTCTCCTAAAGACATATAATTCATTATTAAATTCCCAAGAAAGGCATCTCCAGAACCATATGGTTTCAAAGCCTTTAGTTTATAAATGCCAGCATCTAAATGCCGATCTCCAGAAAATAGAGTGCATCCATTTTGGCCTTTTTTTAGAATCATTATCTGATTACTGGAAATACATTTTTGAACCTGAATTGTTAGTTCACTATTCAGAATCTTAAACTCCTCCTCATTCCCAATAATAACATCTGATAGCTCCTCAGCCTTCTGATATGCAGATCGAGTTGTTTCCTCATCGGGCCAATTCCAGTGCCTGTAATCTAGATCTAGCCAAACTTTACAATCATTATTTTTGGCATGTTTCATCATTTTCAATACTTGTTTTCTTGAGTGGTCACTTATTAGACTCGTTCCTGTAACTACAAGATTACTACTATTCAAAATTGCCAACTTTACATTTTGATCAAAGATGATTTGAAGGTCTGCTGGATTGTTACGATAAATTACAACTTCACAATCAATTGGGCGCTCTTCAGCAATTGCAAGGCTTGTCCTTTCGTTTCCATGAGTTGTCTGCATTAAATCTATTTCTATACCCTCTTTAACAAGTCGATTTTTAACAAATAAACCAACAGGATCATTTGAAAGTGCAGAAATCAGGCCAATATTACCACCAGCCCTTTTCATTGCAATAGCTATATTAGCTCCTGAGCCTCCAACATCTGATGCAAATAGTTCAGCAGACGTCGTTTTTGACCCTGGTGGCTGAGGATAAAGATCAAGACCAGCCCTCCCAACAACAAGTGCGTTCCAATCTCTGGATTCATGATAAATTAAATTTTGGACTTGATTAGACATCAACCCATTGACCAGAAAGGGCAGATCGATCAATTGCATCCATGACTCTTTCTATTTTTAGTCCATCTGAAAAATTGGGCCAAACAGACTGACCAGTTTCAATCGCATCAAGAAGATGTTTTAATTCACACACCTTAACATCAATATAACCAAGACTATGGCCAGCATTTGGTAAAAAAGCATCATATGGTGGTTGAGCTGGACCACTCAAAATTGTTTTAAAGCCCTCCTGTCTTGGATCTTCACTACGAGTATAAAGCTTAATCTCATTTAAACGCTCTTGATCATGGCATATCATTCCTTGTGACCCATGAATCTCCCAGCTTAGTCCACACTTTCTACCCCATGCCACTCTGCTAACTCTCAATGTGCCCTTGATTCCGCTCTCAAAATGAGCCATTGCAGTACAAACATCATCATTATCAACAACGAGAGTTTGTCCTGGATTTTTTGGATCTGGACGCTGTTTATGAACTGTGTCATAATCACCTACTAATCGAGTGATTTCACTTCCAGTCATATAGTGGGCCATACTAACTAGATGGCACATCACGTCAGCATTTGATCCTGTTCCAGACGCTTCCCGACTCATACGCCAAGAATGGGGCCTATCTGGATCTGCCTCATTATCTACATCATAAACTCCATAAAACCCTATAACTCTTCCAATTACGCCTTCATCAATAAGTTTTTTTGCACTTTGAACTGCAGGATTTT
This sequence comes from Candidatus Thioglobus sp. REDSEA-S12_B1, assembly GCA_001628405.1. Taxonomy (GTDB): domain Bacteria; phylum Pseudomonadota; class Gammaproteobacteria; order PS1; family Pseudothioglobaceae; genus Pseudothioglobus. The sequence goes on from LURN01000025.1 coordinate 5,646, forward strand.
GAGTATAGTTATAACCCAGTATTGTTTGAGAACTTGCTGCTTGTTTAGCAGCTTCAAGCATTGCCTCAGAGTCAGATAAATTGGTTGACATTGGCTTCTCACACCATACATGTTTTCCAAGCTTTAGAGCTGCTACTGAAATTTCTTTGTGCAATGAATTCGGTACGCATACAGAAATGAGTTCAACTTTTGGATCATTAACCAACTCCATCCATGAGCTAGTACATCTTGAAAAGCCCATTTCCTTTCTCATCACCTCAGCTCTATCAGGGTTATAGTCACAAATCATTTCAAGCTTTGGTCTTAATCCGTCACCAAAAACACTTCCTGCTGCAGCATATGCAATCGAATGTGCCTTCCCCATAAAAGCTGTTCCTATAACTCCTATGCCAATTGTTTTCATCTTTTTTCCTCTATTTCAATTCCAAATTTATCACAATAGCTTGTAATATTTTTATAACCCATAGTTACATAAGTTAATGGATGTGCTTTGGCAGGATCTTGTTCCGCCTCAACGACAATCCATCCTTTAAAATCATTATCACTAACCATTTTAAATAGCCCAGGAAAATCAAACATTCCATCACCTGGTACTGTATAAACTCCATTTAAAACTGCATTCAAAAAACTTGAATCGGACTCAAGAGCGTCTTTTAATATATCTTCCCTGACATCTTTACAATGAATATGAAGAACCCTGTCACGATGTTTTTTATAAACGCTCAAAGGATCAGCTCCTGCATAAATAAAATGCCCTGTATCAAATACTAAACCTAAATCATTGCTAGTCATTGCCATTAATTTATCAACCTCTTCTTCAATTTGCACCACTGTCCCCATGTGATGATGGTAAGCAAGTTTCATTCCATGAGACAAAGTGTATTTAGCTAACTGGTCTAGTTTTTTTGTCCAATCCTTCCATTGGTCATCATTCAGAATGGGTCGTTTAGAAAGTGGCGAATCAATGTCTCCATGAACACATGAATCCATTTCACAATATACAATGACATCTGTCCCAAGTTCTTTCAAAAGTTGCATGTGCGGAGTAATTCTCTCTATTTCTCCTTCAAGAGTATCGTTTAACAAGCCCCCACAAAACCAGCTTGAAACAACATCCATATCATATTTTCTGAATAAAGGCTCAAGAACTGAAACTTCCCTGGGCCATTTACCCCCTAGCTCGAATCCCCGATATCCAGCTTCTCTACCCTCTTGGAGGCATTGCTCCACAGTTGTATCACGACCTAATTCTGGCATGTCATCATTAGTCCATGATATCGGACTAACACCAATTTTCACACTCATTTATTATCTCCAAATTGTTAGTAATATTTATCTAGCAAGCCTGACTTGCTGTTGCTCCAATAGCTTCAATTTAAATTTTTCTGGACTCAAAGAATCCAAAAGTGATTGTTTTGTAAGATCAAACATACTCATACCCTGTAGTTTGGAATCAGAATTTTTGTCAGAATCCAGGTTTGTCGGAAAAGCATAACCATCTGTTGCGCAAATAAGAACATTCTCAATTAATCTCTCTGACAGGGTTTTGTTTTTTATATGATCTAGCAACGAAGGATAGATATGGGTAATAATTTTTATATAATCTATATGCTCCATTGTCTTTCCAAAGGCAGATGAAATCTGAAGAAGATTTCCTATTCTATGAAAATTATTCGTAGTGTTTGCTCCTGCAGCATGAAATATAGCAGGATTAAAGAAAATACCGTCGCCTTTAGACATTGAATTTTGCACCGAATATTTATTAAAAAAATCAGCAAAATTTGTATCTCTCCATGTCAGGTAGCCCAAATCATATTGTTGTGAATAAGGTAGAACAACAGTAGGACCACTCTCTAAAGGCATATCAGTGTGTGCAACGCCTCCCTGTAAGGTCAAATAGTTTGAAAGGCGATGTATTGAAATTGGAAATTTTTCAACGACTTCATTTTCTTGAAAACCCAAATGATAGTCTCTGTGCGGTTTCTGCATTTCACCACCTGGCCTTACAATATTAACCTGAGCAGTCATTTGAGAGTTAGGGCCACACCATGACTCGGCAATAATCTTTACTAAATCATTTGAATAGTAATTGATGAATGCCTCTTGGTTTTCCATGGCTACCTTTTGAAAGCTATTCCAGATTCTAGTATTGGTTCCAGCTGCAAAGTGGTCATTACTAGAATTGCTTTCATTTTTTACAATTTTTTCAAAAATTGCATTACTCTCATCTATTACATCCTCATTGTATAGATTTCGAACTACAAATACTCCTGGTCCACTCTCTAAGACATGATGCATCTCTGTTTTCAATTTAATTTCTTCCTCAATATTGCCAACAAATGACCTAAAGTCTTTTGCATCATATATAACAACATTATTTGAAATTGAATCAGAAAGCGGATAATTAGCTTCTATAGTTTCTTGGGAGCAGATACTTATTAATTCATCATAATCAATATCAGAATCACTAAAATACACTTGATGATTTAATGAAGAAGATTTTTCTTTCATTTCTAGTAAGGCTGGTTAGTCTTTGATTTCCTATAGGCGCTCAGAACTTCATCGCTCTTTTCATTTGAGGAAACCTCAGGCACTGCAACCTCCCACCAGCAGCCTCCTTCAGGGCTTATTTTGTGAGAGTCTGTGACTATACTGATCACATAGGACTTTGTTGATAATCTTGCCCTCTCAAGAGCTGAAGCAAGTTCAGTTATATTCTCAACATGCTCAGAGTTAGCACCAAGTGATTTTGCATGCATTGCAAAATTAATTTCCGGATGACCGTCTTCTATACTTTTGCAGTCTTTGAGTAAATTATTAAAAGAACGATTTCCTGTTGCATTTTGAAGACGATTAATACATGAAAAACCTCTATTATCTAGGACAACAGCAATAATTTTTTGACCTAGCATTACGCTTGTGGCAAGCTCTGAATTGAGCATCAGATAGGATCCATCACCCACAAGAACTATTACTTCACGTTCTGGCTGAGCCATTTTGACGCCAAGTCCACCTGCAATCTCATAACCCATACAAGAAAAACCATACTCAGAATGATAGCCGCCTGTTTGCTCTGTTCTCCATAGCTTATGAAGTTCTCCAGGCAAACTTCCTGCTGCACACACTACGATATCGCTAGCATTTCCATTGCGCTTGACTTCTCCAAGCACCTGAGCATCCGTAGGTAAATTATTGTCTGCATCAGATGAACCATTTATAGATGTTATCTGATCATAATAGTCATTCCAGCTTGAGGCTTCTTTCTCCGACTCTAGAAACCACTCCTCAGATGCTTTCCAGTCTGAAAGCTGATCATCAAGTTCGTTCATACCAAGTCGTGCATCACCCCATAAAGAAAAGGCATTATGTTTTATTGCATCAAACCGAGCGACATTTAATTGAACAAGTTTTTTATCGGAAAATAAAGCTCTCGAGCCTGAGATAAAATCATTTAATCTTGTACCGATTGCCAAAACTACATCTGCTTGTCTAGCCAAGTTATTGGCTGCATTAGACCCTGTAACTCCAATGGCACCGACATAGCCTGGATGGTTCCAGGAAACTGCTCCTTTTCCGGCTGATGTCTCGGCAACTGGTATTTTATATTTTTCAGAAAATTTCTTTAGTGTGTCACAAGCATTAGCATAATGGACACCTCCACCTGCAATAATCAAAGGTTTTTTTGAATTTTTTAAGATTTCAGTAACACGAACTAACTCCTCATTATCAACCTTTATTTTGCGAATATTATGAACTCTTTTTTTGAAAAAATCTTCTGGATAATCGAATGCTTCTGCCTGAACATCTTGAGGCAAGGAAAGGGTTACTGGACCACAATTTTCAGGATCCAAAAGCGTTTGCATCGCAACAGGCAAGCTATTTATAATTTGTTCAGGTCTCATAATCCGATCAAAGTATCTGCTCACGGGTTTGAAGCAGTCATTTACACTCACAGTAGGGTCAGAAAAATCCTCTAATTGTTGCAGCACTGGATCTGGCGTTCGACTCGCAAAGTAATCACCTGGCAATAATAAAACAGGTAATCGATTTACATGAGCTAGTGCAGCAGCTGTTACCATATTCGTTGCTCCAGGACCTATTGAACTTGTACACGCCATCATTCTTTTACGATTATTAGCTTTTGCATATGCAATCGCTGAGTGAACCATTCCCTGCTCACTATGGCCCCGATAGGTTGGTAACTCATCTTGAATTTCTGTCAGCGCCTGACCTATACCAGCAACATTTCCATGGCCAAAAATTGCAAAGACACCAGCAAATATTGGCTGAATACCCTCATCAGTCTCAATAAATTGTGAAGACATATATCGAACTATTGCCTGAGTCATTGTTAGTCTAATAGTTTTCATTACTGGACCTCCTTTCTATATTTTTTCCAAGCTTCAATCAAATCAATGTAATTCATTGAAACAGAATCAACTAACTCATCATCATTGATTTTCTGTTGCATCCAGAGTTCAGTTGGCTCATAAAAAATCGTTCTACCTACTGTGAATCCCTTGCATATGTCATATTTTGCTGCCACACCAAATGATTTTTTTACAATGTCTAGAGGGGCAGAAAGACCCAATAATAATACACCTTGGCAGTCTGAGTCATTTGTATTTATGATGCTACTTACTTCATCCCAGGAATTATCACTGAGTGATGGAAGCTTCCACCAATCAGGCTTTACTTCCAAACTATAAAATCTTTTTAGTATTTTTGGAATAGTTTTTTCATCATCTTTATATTCAGATGGCGGTATAACCTCAAGCAATAATTGATGACCGCTTTGAAGACACGCATGATAAAGTTCTTTTATTTTTTGTTCTTGCTTAAATTTAAGCTCCTCAGAATCATCTGGATGGTAGAAAAATAAGCACTTCACAGTATGCGTTAGAGGCCAAGAGTTTATCTTTGAGCCAATCGATTGCTCACCTTCAAACATAAGCGGCCTTGAACTTGGAAGTTCTACTGGTCTTCCAATCCACCATGATTTTTCAGCAAGTGAATTTAGCGCATCCTCTCCATAGGTATCATCAATTAATACTCCAATATTTTTTTCTGGGATCTTTAATTTATCAATAACTTTTTGAGTTGACCTGATGAATAGGTTTTTTATTTTTTTGATTTGTTTAGAATCTACCCCATGCTTCTCAGAAAGATCAAGCAACTGTTTGCGATGGTCAAACGCAAAACCAAAAATCTCTTGCTCCTGATGAGCTCTAAAGCTAACTCTATGAAGATGATTTAATGTTACGTCTGTACTTGGATTTGCTATCTTGTGAGCATTTTCTAGATAGTATAGTAACTCTTTTTCCCCAGGAATTGCGGGAGCACAGCCGTGACGAGACACTACTAATGCACCAGCGGCATTTGCATAATTAGCGCTTTTTTCGAGACTCTCTCCTCTTAGATAACCACGAAGGAAACCTGACATAAATGCATCACCTGCTCCCAGAACGTTTAGAATATCCACTTGGTTTCCCTTGATCACTTTGAAGTCATCTGAACTATTTGGAATATCACTAGTAATCACCGTACAACCTAATGGCCCGAGCTTTAGAACGATAATGGAGTCACTTAGCTCTCTAATTTTCGTCAATGCAGCAATAGTATCTTCACTTCCACCCGCAATGTGAATCTCTTCCTCAGTTCCAACAACAAGATCACAGTAAGGAAGTATGGTTTGCAAGTGACGACTCACATCATCGCTTGCAACAAATCGAGACTCGCCATCGCCTAATTCTGTTAGACCCCAAAGCACAGGTCGATAATCAATATCAACTATGACTTGAGTGTCAGAGGCTTTTGCATATTCAATTGCCTTCATGCTTGTCTGATATGTATTTTCTGATGAAAAATGTGTTCCAGTAATTAGTAAAGACCTGCTACTTGCAATAAATTCTTTACTAAAATCCTTTTCGCTAATTGCCATATCAGCACAGTCTTTACGATAGAAGATAAGCGGAAAGGTTTCTTTATCTTGAATTCCCAAAACGACTAATCCGGTTAATCTCTCTTTATCGGTCACCACATGAGAAGTATCTACACCAACACTTTCTAATTCATTTCGAACAAAGCGCCCCATATGCTCATTTCCAACTCGAGTCAGCATAGCTGAATTGAGGCCAAGTTTGGAACATCCATAGGCAATATTTGCTGACGAACCGCCTAAATATTTAGCAAAACTTCCCATGTTTTCCAAACTCGAGCCAATCTGTTGACCATAAAAATCAACAGCCGCCCTCCCTAAGCAAATGATATCAATTGATTTCATTATTGCTCTAGCATCCACTCATGATCAGGATGATTATTAAATATCCATTGCCTTTTCGGACCGGCCATAACATTTAAATAATAAGAATCGTATCCATGAGGAGCTCCTACAGGATGATATCCTTTTGGTACAAGCACAACGCACTTATCTTCGACTGCCATTGTCTCATCAATTGATAAATCATCGGTATAAACTCTCTGGAAAACAAAGCCTTGCGGTGGATTGATTCGATGATAATAGGTTTCCTCTAAATAGGTTTCAACTGGAATATTATCTGAGTCATGTTTGTGAGGAGGATAGCTAGACCAGTTACCTGCAGGAGTTTTTACCTCAACCACAAGTAGACTATCAGCTTCATCTTGTTCAGGCAGTATATTGCAAATAAATCTCTGATTACTGCCCTCACCCCTTACCTCACTTGACATTTCGCTAGGCTTAATATGTCTGGCTGGAAAGTTATTAAATCCTGGCGCAATTGCTATAGCCAGCTCTAGTTGTGTTAATGCGGTTACTTTAATTTTTTTGTTGTTTGGAACATATACTGCATGAGGATTTATATCGTCAAAAACACTCATTCTCTCACCAATATTATTGAACTCTATTTCTTCGACGCTAATATTAGCAATTCCAGATAAAACCACTAAACAACACTCATTGGATTTATCTTCCCAATTTAGCTCCTCATCTTCTTTAAGCTCATGGGCCTCAAAACCCACAAAATCCCAATTTGCTGATTGTGGTGTAATTTTCTGATAACAACTATCTTTACTATTTTTTGGTCGACTTAATAATGACATTTAATTTCCTTGTTGATGGTAGCCAATTGAAATACATATTGCTTGAACTAGACACATTGTTGCCCCTAAGGATCTAAATGTATGAATTTCAGCTTCATGAATACTAAATAAATAATCTGCAAGATGAGCGATTGGATTTAGCTCAGTATCTGTCAAAAGAATTACCTTTGAATTAGATTGTTTAGCTATCTTGACTGCCTGAGTAGTGTTTTCATTGTAAGGGTTATATGTTATAGCTATAAAAACGGTTTGCTCGTCGAGCCAATTTGATAAATTATCAACTTCACTTGGGTCATTAACAATACGGCACCTCATTCCGAGGTTATTTAACATATAGTAAAAATAATTGGCTACTGGTTGGGCTCTATTTGTACCGCATATTATTACTTCAGTTGCTCCGCATAAGGCCAATACTGATTCTTCCATCAAATCAATGTCAATGTTTTCAGCAAGAAGCTGAGTAGCTTCAACATTTCTTCTGGTTACATCATAAAATATATTTGATGAATCAGTATCTGATTCACTGCCAGTAATTTTTTTTACATCCGTAATTCGCTGCTGATAATTTATTGTACTTTGAGCAATCCTTACTTTAAATAATGATTGCAGTTGAGCAAATCCACTAAAACCAAAGTGTTTCGCAAATCGAACCAATGTCGATGGGTAAACTCCAATATCATCAGCAATGACAGCAAGTGTATTAATAGCTAAATTTTGAGGCTGATCAACAATATAAAAAGCAATCAACTTCATTTTCTTACTCAAGGAGGGATAACTCTCTTGAAGTAATTGATTTAATTCATTTATATTTGATGGGATCATGATAATAATTGCTACAAATTTTCTGGCAAGCCAGATTTAAGAGACCTTTGCGCAGCTTCTGCAATTCTTAAGGCAAGAACTCCATCTTCAATATTCACACTGGGCTTAACCCCCAAATGATAGGACTCCATAAAATGGAGCAATTCATTGTGGTATGCCTTCTCATATCGTTCTAAAAAAAAATGCTGAGCTTTTGCATGATTAATGCCATCAGCATTACTAAGAACTACTTTGTCTTCTAACTCATTTTTTACCTGCAGCATGCCGCTTTCTCCAAAAGCCTCAATTCTTTGATCGTAACCAAAGGCAGCTTGTCTTCCATTTAAAATAGTAACTATTGAGCCCTTTTTCATATTCATAATGACGCTAGCTGTATCAACATCACCCTCTCTTTTGATGTCCTTATCATTTGCTCTGGCAGAAACATAAATACTCTCTGGTAAATCATTTAAAAGCCAACAAGCCATATCAAAATCATGAATCATCATGTCGTGAAAAAGGCCTCCAGAACTTCGTATATATTCCATCGAAGGCGGAGAAGGATCATGAGAAGTAATCACTAATGATTGAATAGAACCAATTAAATTACTATCTAATTTATTTTTCAAGCTTGCCATATTTGGATCAAAACGTCTATTGAATCCAAGCATGCAAACAATTCCACTCTGCTCTACAGATTTTGCACAAGATTCAGCTCTATCAAGACTAAGGTCAATTGGTTTTTCACAAAAAACAGGCTTGCCCACTTGTGAACACTTTTCTATAAGGTCAGCATGAGTTGCAGTGCTGCTAGCGATGATATATGCATCAATATCTGCATTGCTAAATGCTTCATCAATAGTCAAAACTTCGGCGCTATATTTTTTTGCAAGAGAATCAGCTGCCTCTTGATTAACATCAACTACAGAGTGAAGAGTTGCATTTTGTTCACTTGCAATAGCAATTGCGTGAACAATTCCAATTCTTCCAGCGCCAATTAAACATATTTTCATAGGATTTTATAATTCATTGTCTCGCAGATCTATCTTGAACTTAGTTTCTAGCTTTGAGTTCAGAGAGTTCTTTGTTGCCAGACATCATAAATTGTAATTCTTCATAATTAATTTCACCAGCTTTAGCAGTCCCTAGAGTTTCGCCTCTTGACAAAACAGTAAATTTATCTCCAACAGCCAACGCATGAGAAACATTATGCGAAATGAAAACTACCGCAACACCTTTTTCTCTTACCTTTTCAATCGTTTTTAAAACATTTGATGTTTGGTAAACCCCAAGAGCAGAAGTTGGCTCATCCAGGATCAATATCTCGGCACCAAAATATACTGCCCTAGAAATTGCAACAGTTTGCCTTTCACCGCCAGAAAGTGTGCCTATAGATTGACTTGGATCTCTCAACTTAATACCAATCTTATCCATCTCAGACATTAAGATTGAATTACATTTCTCAAAGTCCATTACAGTAATTGGCCCAACTTTTTTTGTTAGCTCGCGTCCAAGCCAAAAATTTCGCGCTACAGACATCAATGGAATCAAAGCTAAATCTTGATAAACTGTAGCAATACCCGAATTGATTGCATCTCGAGGCCCACTCATTTCGACTGGTCTGCCATCAATCATAATTTCACCTGATGTAGGTTGATGAACACCAGACATAATCTTAATTAAGGTAGATTTACCAGCACCATTATCACCAAGTAGACAGTGGCACTCACCTTTCTTAATTGAAATTGATACACCTTTAAGAGCATCAACATTTCCAAAGCTTTTGTGGATGTTTGAAAGCTGCATTATTGACTTGTCACTCATCATTTAGCTCCTGTAATTAATTTACGAACATGTGTATTTAGAATGACTGCGAGCAATAGCAATACGCCAAGGAAAACTCTAAATAATGAGCTCTCTACTCCAATAAAGAACAGGCCTTGTTGAACTACTCCAAAGATCACAGCACCAAGTGCGGCACCAATCACTGAACCATATCCTCCAGTCAAAAGAGCACCGCCAATCACCACCGAGATAATAGCCTCAAATTCCTTAAGAATTCCTCTATCAGCAGAAGCAGAACCAAATTCAATCACCTGAGTTGTGGCGAAAACTGTAGCACAAAAAGCAGTAAAAACAAACATCAAAATCTTGACTCTATTTACAGGAACACCAATATGTCGAGCTGCCTGCGCATCTCCACCAGATGCATAAATCCAGTTACCAAAACGAGTTTTTGTTAATAAAAAATGTGCAAAGATTACAAGTCCTATTGCCCATACTATCATCATTGGTATACCCGATACAACCGGTTGACCAGCCTTAGTGCCTGCTACAAAAGTTTGAATCAAGCCTTTCTCACCAAGCCAATCAAAAACTCCTGTAAAAATCTCACCACCAAAAATTGGAGCTAACCAATCATTTTCAGCGACTTCAGTAACACCGCCAATAATAGTTTTTTTAGTACTAATAATTGCAATAAAGATTGTCATACCTCGCAAGATATATAAAAAAGCAAGGCTAACAATAAAAGAGGGTAAATTTGTTCTGACTGTAATGTAGCCAATTAGTGCTCCTATAGACATTGAAACAACGAAGGCTGTAATGATACTTAGCCATACGGGCCATCCCCAAACTACTGATGTGACAGCAATAACTATGCCTGCAAAACCAATCATAGATCCTACAGATAGATCAAATTCTCCTGCAATCATTAGCAGGCAAGCTCCGACGGCAATAATTATAAATTGGGAAGATACTATACCCCAGTTCATTGAGCCCTCTAGAGAGAACATTCCGGTATCTCGAGCTACTAAAAAAAAGAAAAGGAATACTAAAACAACACCAACTATGGCGCCTAGATCTGGCCTTAACATGACACTTCTAAAATTAGTTTTAAGGCTTGAATTGTTTTTTACATCATCTGACATGAGTTTTAATCCACTGAGGTTTTATTAAAAAAAATGCTACCCACTTTACTACAATGATCAAGTGAGTAGCATCTTTTAGATCAATTAACTTTTAACGATATACGCCTGCGTATTTTTCAACTAAGCTAATATTACTCTTAGTGATAAATCCAGGTCCAGAGTTAATAGCACCAGAAGGCCAAACTCCATAACGTGAAAGGTTAGTTAAGAATACAACTGGAAGGTATCCTTGTAGGTACGGCTGCTGATCAATTGCAAATGAAATTACATCAGCCTTAACCGCTGCTGCAATCTCTCCAGAAAGATCAAAAGTACCAAAATAGATATCACCAGTTTTACCCATATCATCCAAAGCTGCAAGTGTTGGATGAGCTGATGTAGGTCCTAAAGTAAGGATTGCATCTGTAGATGGGTGAGATCTTAGATGTGCCATAACCTTGTTCTTGATTTCTGTAGGATCTTGTCCTGAATCAATCATTTGATGACCTAAGTCAACACCAAGTGCATCAGCATAGCCCTGGCAACGATCAACAGAAACCGGGTTAGTAAAGAAGTGGTTGACGCATAAGAATTCAGTTACGCCAGCTGCCTTAGCTCTCTTTCCAGCACCATATCCAGCATCATATTCTGGTTGGCCAATGTGAGCCAATGCTCCAAGTGACTCAGACTGTTCACGTGTTCCAGAGTTAATTGTTACTACAGGAATTCCTTTAGCTATAGCTGAAGTAATTGGTCCTTTCAAGACGTCGTAGTCAGCAATTGTAACAATAATACCGTCTGGATTACTTGCAGCAGCTTGCTCTACGATGCGAGCCATATCAGCAAGATCGCCAGTAGTTGGGTTACGATAATCAACATCAACACCCATCTGCTCTCCAGCAGTTGAAATTGCATTTTTAATTGTATTCCACCATGAATCAGAATCTGGTGCATGGCTGATTAATACAAATTTCTCTCCAGAGGCAACTGCGGCAGAACTGCCAAACATTGTTGCTCCAAAAAGAACAGACACTGCTAAAAATACCTTCGCAGTGTTTTTGTAGATTTTAAACATAATGTTTTTCTCCTATTTATATATAAATTAAATATCAAAATTGATATCAATCTTGAAACAAAAGTTGTCACAAGAAAATTTAGTATACATCAATTAATTTAGGTTGTTATATTTTTTTCTATTTTTAGAAAAATAGAACATATGTTATAATTTATCTAAGATTAATATCTGCCTAACGATAAAAAATAGCAAGAATTATAAAAAAAATAATACTAGAAATGACTTCTTGGTATATTAACTCAATAAATTAAAACAACCCTCATGTCTTCAAACAACCTACAACATATTATTGGTGGAAAGAAACATTCTGGATCATCAGGTCGAAGCCTGGATGTTTTTAATCCTGCCACCGGCAAAGTCACAAAGTCAATTGAAGCTGCTAGTGCAAAAGATACTGCCAAAGCGATTCAAGTAGCCAGTGATGCTTTTGAAGATTGGAGTCAAGTCCCCCCCTCTAAACGGGCTCAAATCATGTTTACTTATCGCGAGCTTATTATTAAGCACACCGATGAACTCGCAGAACTGATCTCAAAGGAACACGGTAAAACCTTTGCAGATGCTCAAGGTGAAGTGGGAAGAGGGCTTGAGATAGTGGAGTATTGCACGGCAATTAATAATCATCTCAAGTCTGACTTTAGTGCGGATGTCTCCAGAGGCATTGATAGCCATAATTTGCGTCAAGCGCTCGGCGTCTGTGCGGGTATTGTTCCGTTTAACTTCCCTGCGATGGTTCCGATGTGGATGTTCCCAGTAGCGATTGCTTGCGGCAACACCTTTGTTTTAAAGCTCTCAGAGAAAGTACCATCTTGCGGGTTAAGACTCACTGAACTGATCCATGAAGCGGGTCTTCCAGATGGCGTATTAAATACAATCGTTGGCGATAAAGAAGCAGTCGATGAAATCCTAACCAACCCTCAAGTGAGAGCAGTGAGCTTTGTTGGCTCGACTGGTGTGGGTGAGTATATTTATCAAGAAGGTTCAAAGAACAACAAGAGAGTTCAAGCATTATGCGGTGCTAAAAATCATATGATAGTGATGCCCGATGCTGATCTCGATCAAAGTAGTGATGCAATTATTGGAGCAGCTTATGGCTCTGCAGGTGAGAGATGTATGGCTATCTCTGTTGTGGTTGCTGTGGGTGATGAGACAGCAGATCAGCTGATTGAGTCACTTATACCCAAAGTTAAGTCACTGAAAATTGGCGCTTACGATGAACCTGGTGTTGAGATGGGTCCAGTCGTCTCCAAAGAAAGTCAGGATAAAATCGTCTCTTATATTGACGCAGGACTCAAGGCCGGAGCCGATCTTAAGGTTGATGGCAGGTCGGAAACTGAAAGAGAGGGTTTTTATGTTGGCGGATGTCTTTTTGACAATGTCAGCTCAGATATGTCCATTTATACTGATGAAATCTTTGGCCCAGTTCTCTCTGTTGTTAGAGTCTCAAATTATGATGAAGCGCTCAAGCTGGTCAATGACCATGAGTATGGTAATGGAACGGCTATTTTTACCAGGGACGGTGATACAGCGCGCCACTTTACAACGAATGTGAAAGTTGGCATGGTTGGCGTTAACATACCCATCCCTGTTCCTGTTGCAATGCACAGTTTTGGTGGTTGGAAGAGATCTCTTTTTGGCGGCTCCTCGATTCATGGAATGGAAGGAGTAAGGTTTTATACGCAGCTTAAAACGATTACTTCGAGATGGCCATCTGGCATTCGAAAGGGCGCTCAGTTCAATTTTGAAAGTGGGAAAGACGTTTAATTTTCACTCAAAATTACTTTAGTTTATTAGCTAATTTTTCTTCATAAAATAGCTGTGAAAAAACAGTTGACAGTTATTTAATTTCGTATCAAAATGTTGTCAATACACAAACTCGTTTCGCGGTTATGACAAGAAGAAAATCTGGCGGTAGAGAGGCTCGAATTGCTTTAAGAAACGCTCCGTTAAAAGAAGAAGAAAAACCTGTTAATGCTGGAGAAATTGGTGGTAGGTACAAGCCTCTCAGTGATAAACAGGTTCAAGATATCGAAAGAAACATTTATAGAATTCTTGAGGAGATAGGATTTGGAGATGCCACGCCTCACTGTATAGAGACCTGTGTCTCCTTTGGTGCAACTCTTGGCAAAGATGGAAGGCTTAGAATGTCAAGAGAAGTTGTGGATAAAGCAATCAACCTCTCTCAAAGAAATCTAACTCTCTACGGTCAGTCACCCAAACACGATCTTGATCTAAGTGGCTCAAGGGTTCACTTCTCAACAGCTGGAGCAGCAGTTCTAATCGCCGACCCTGAAAAAAACGAATACAGAGAATCTGTAAGCCAAGATTTATATGACATGGCAAGAATTGCTGACAAATGTGAACACATTCATATGTTTCAGAGAACATGCGTCCTGAGAGATATTGAGAATCCTCGAGAGATGGATCAAAACTCAGTGTACTGTGTTGCCATGGGCACTACAAAGCATGCTGGTGTTAGTTTTACAGAATCTAAACATGTTACTGATGCTTTAGAAATGCTTCATATAATTGCAGGGGGTGAAGATAAATGGAGAGAAAGACCTTTTATAAGCATGAGTAACTGTCATGTTGTACCGCCAATGAAGTTCGCTGAAGAATCTCTTGAGTGTCTGCGTGTTGGCGTTGAGGGTGGAATGCCAGTATTGCTTTTATCAGCCGGTCAAGCTGGAGCTACTGCTCCTCCTCTTCTTCCTGGAGTAGTGTCTCAGGCTTGGGCTGAATGCCTTGGTGGTCTAGTCTATGTCAACGCAATAAAGCCTGGCGCTCCTGCTATTCTTGGTACATGGCCATTTGTTTCAGACCTGAGGACTGGAGCAATGTGTGGAGGCTCACCAGAGCAAGGTCTAATTTCTGCAGCATGTGCGCAAATGGGCAATTATTTTAATCTACCCACTGGAACTCCTGCAGGTATGACAGACTCTAAATTTCCTGACTTTCAAGCAGGATCTGAGAGAGCCTCAACTCATGCAGTAACGGCTATAGCTGGCTCAAATATTGTTTATGAATCTGCAGGAATGTATGCAAGTCTCCTTGGAACTTGTCCTGAAAGTTTACTATTGGATAATGATTTACTGGGAGCCTCAATGAGAATGACAAAAGGATTTAGTGATGATAGTGAAGAGTCTCTATGTTTTGAAACAATCAAAGATGTATGCTTGAATGATAAGGCCCACTATCTTGGTTCAGAACAAACAATTAATGTAATGCAAAGTGAGTATATCTATCCCGAACTAAGCAATAGAGATAGCCCAAATGACTGGGCTGATATGGGCAAACCTGTTATTTTAGAGCAAGCAATCCAACAAAAAAATGAAATTTTATCGGAATACTTTCCAAGTCATATCAGTGATGATATTGATCAAAAAATTAGAGACAATTTTAATATTAAGCTAAGTCGAGATAGTATTGGAAGAAAGCCGTTTTAGAAGAGAATCGTTGATATGAAATCACATGCACAGGTAGTAATTATTGGTGGAGGATCGTTAGGTGTTAATCTAATGTATCACCTTGGACTTGAAGGTTGGACTGATGTTGTTTTAGTTGAAAAAGGTGAACTTACTAGCGGATCCACTTGGCACGCAGCTGGACTATGTCCAAACTTTAATGGCAACCATACATTGTCAAATATTCATGAATATACGGTTAAACTCTATGATGAAATTCTTCCAGAAAAAACAGGTCTCCCTTCTTCATTCCATAAGACAGGCTCTCTAAGAGTTGGCTATACTGAAGTAGAGGAACAATGGTTCACAAATGTCATAAGCCGTTCAAATCATATCGGCTGTGAAATGTATTTTGTTTCTAAGGAGGAAGCTTCAATCATTAATCCAATGATGGACTTTACCAATGCGCGAAATATTTTGTACACACCAAATGATGGTCATGTCGATCCAACTACAGTAGTTACTCAACTTGCGCAACTTGCAAAAAAAGCTGGGGCTGAAGTGAGTAACTTTAATCGCGTAAAGGATATTAATATTCTTCCAACTGGTGAATATGAAGTAGTCACCGAACATGGAAACATTATTGCCGAACATGTTGTGAATGCAGGCGGCTGTTTTTCACCTCAAGTGGGCGCTATGGTCGGCTCCTATGTGCCTCTAGTTAATCTTCAACACCAATATTTGATTACAGATAGTCATCCTGAAATTGCAGCGCTTACCAAGGAGCTTCCTGTTACTCGAGACTCAATTGCAGCTTCATACATAAGGCAAGAAGGAAGCGGTTTCTTAATTGGACCCTATGAAACCAGAGGTTCTAAGCCCTGGGCTCTAGATGGTGTTGACTGGTCATTTGATCGTGAACTTTTTGAGGGCGACCTAGAAAGACTCATGCCATGGCTAGAAAGATGCATGGATATTTTTCCTCTCTTCAAAGAGGTTGGAATTAGCACAGTAATCAACGGCCTTATCACTCATACACCTGACGACAACCTTCTAGTTGGACCGGCGAAAGGTTTAAAGAATTTCTGGAATCTTTGTGGTGCTAGTATCGGTATTGCACAAGGCGGAATTGGAAAATATTTAGCGCAATGGATGGTTCATGGTCAAACTGAGCTCAACATGGCTTCACTGGATAGTCGTCGATTTGACACCTGGGCAGATAAAACATATTGTACTACTCGCGCAATTGAGTCTTATGAGCGCATGTATGCATATTCAGCACCAAATGAAAACCGACCGCATGGAAGACCAATTAGAGTAAGTCCTCTTCATACTCTATTAAGCCAGAAGGGTGCTATTCATACTGTTAATACTGGGTTTGAAAAACCTTCTTGGTTTACCACTGAAGAAATAAGCAAAGAGACTTTATCCTGGTCACATTCAGAGGCGCATGAAGCAGTAAAAGAAGAGTGTCTCTCTGTCCAAAATTCATGTGGCATCACTGACATAAGTGGAACAGCCAAATTTAAAATCACTGGAAAAGATGCTTTTAATTTTCTTGATGGTTTATCTTGTAATAGGCTTCCTTCAAAGAATGGAAGAATTGGGTTAACTCTTTTTCACGCCCCCAATGGTGGGATTATGGCGGAACAAACAATAAGCCGAATCAATGAAAACGAATTTCTTTTAATGGGCGCTATTGGATCTGAGGTAAAAGACTATCAATGGCTTGAATGGCATGCAGATGGTCTAGATGTAACCATAGATAATTTAACTGAAGATTGGGGCGGAATTCTATTAACTGGCCCTGAAGCAAGAAATATATTGAGCCAATGCACACAAGAAGACTTAAGTAATGATGCATTTTCATGGCTCAGTTGCAAAACGATCAAAATAGACTCAGCGGAAGTTTTTGCTATGCGGGTCTCTTATGCAGGAGAGCTTGGCTGGGAACTGCATATGCCAAGCTGGCAACTGATCTCTATCTATGAATCTTTATTTGAAATGGGATCACCACTTGGTTTGAGAAACTTTGGAGGCCTAGCTTTCAATAGTATGAGACTGGAAAAAATGTATAGAGCCTATGGTGCTGAATTTACTGAAGAAATTTCAGCCCTTGAAGCTGGAATGGATCGCTTTCTTGATTTAAGTCGAAATTTTATTGGCTCTGAAAATATTAACCAACGTAAATTGGATGGCATACAGATAAAACTAGCTTATCTTATATTTGATGATGATATTCCAGCAGAATGTTTTGGCAATGAAGCTGTTTTTGATGGTGATGATTTGATTGGAATCATTACCAGTGGTGCATATGGCTTCAGAGTTGGACATAGCATTGCATTTGCTTACTTAAAACCAGGTCACTGTGTTGAGGGACAGCAATTGAGAGTCGACACTTCTTTAGGAAGTCGCAAATGTCATGTTAGTATGAAAGCTGCATACGACAACAGCAATGAAAAACTTCGTTCATAACGTTTAACTTAACTAAAATATTTTTAAAATTTATTATCAATGACTTATGAGTGAACAAGCTAGACTAAAACAAATCAAAAGCCCATGTGTTAGTATTTGTAAATACAACAAAGATAACTTCTGTGTTGGTTGCAAGCGACACATGAATGAAATTTTTGATTGGTTTGATTTTTCAGATGAGATGAGGTCAGCAATTATGCAAGATTTATTGACTCGTGAAATAGATACAAGCTGTTAGCTTATTAAAAATACAAAAGACTAAAGCCAACCCCAATCATTATCACTCCAAAAATCCTGTTTACTCTTAAGGCCATTGTTTCACTTCTAATTAGCTCACGTAATTTTTTCCCAAGAGCGCCAATAAATAATAAACCAACCAATAGAGCAATCGCAACTGTAGTTATGATTTTTAATCCATTAGAAAAACTGACCTGATTGAGATTAATTAAAGATGGAAGGACCGACAAATAAAAAATCATTACTTTTGGGTTAGTGCCAGCCAATATGAATCCTGTCAATAATTCTCGCAGATGCGATTGAACTGAAACTTCTTTATCCATACTAAATTTACCAGCCCTCCATTGGGAGTAGCCCAAATAAAACAAATAACAGGCACCGAAATATTGAACTATGTTGGTTACTGGCGTAATCAAGTCAGCCAATGCGTTTAATGAAAAAATAACAATGGTCAGATATAACAAATCACCCAGCGTCATTCCAATTGAAAAAAATATTGCTGAAGCAAGACCTCTTGAAGTAGAAATTGAAAGCAATGCTAGAGTTCCAGGCCCAGGAGTTATGGCAAAAATAAAAAGAGTAAAGCCTAAGACTAAGAAAATATTTAGTTCCATAATTGAATTTTGTATAGCACTACCTAAAAGGTATCATATTTTTTAGATTTAATTCATTAAGAAGCGCAAGTGCTGACACAGCCATTATGATTCCAATGGCATTATAAATAGTAAGAGTTTCTCCAAAGAAAATTGCACCTAATGCGATTGCAAAGAACGGAGTTAAAATTGAAAATGCCGAACTTTTTTTTGAACCAATAATCCTCAATCCAGTGTAATATAAAGCTGTAATTGCAGTTCCAGCAATTACCGAAACAAAGAGTATATTAATCCAAAAAATATAATTCATATCCCCTAACTTAAAGAGATATTTGCTTTCAAAAGCTAAATTCCAGTCAATCAAAAACCCAAAAAGACAGACATAGAAGTTAATTGTCAATACATGGATATTCTTCATGTATGAAGCCAATACTGTAAATAATGCATAGGTCAATGCAGCTAGAACAAAATAAATATTTCCTCCAGTAACTAATTTTTCCAGGTTGAATTGATCAAGATCCAACATGAGAGCTACGCCTGTCACCCCAATAGCAAGTGCAAGCCAATCCTTTAAAATAGGTTTTGATTTTTTTGAAAAAATCATCATTATGTAAACAAAAATTGGAATTAAAACTGTCACTAAGGCTGCTCCCAAGCCAACCGCTCCCCTCTGCATCCCCATAAAGTAGGTTCTGTAATTTCCAATAAGAAAAAATGCAAGAAAAATGCATATTAAAAAGTTTTTTAAATTAATTTTCAAAGGAATTTTCATCCAAAGGATTAACGGCAAAGTTGACAGTGCTGATAGGAAAAATCTATAGACAACCACCTCATCCTCACTGATATAGAAAGACAGATATTTTGCAGATACTCCTGATAACGCCCAAACGAATGGTACAAGAAGCATTACTAGCGTCATTGTTTTTTCAGATTGAAACATTTACCTCCTTCTGTCTATCAGTATAGTCCAACAAAGACGCCCACCAAAATCATTGTGATACCAGTCACTTGATTAATTCTTTTTATATTATTGGGGTCTTCAATATGTTTTCTAAGTCTAATTCCCAAGATATTTGCTAAGCTTAAAACAAAAAATACTGTAGCACCAATTGCGACCAAAACCTGCACCTCAGTTCTGAACGATAAATCATTCAAATCAATAAAAACTGGAAGAAAAGACAAATAAAAAATTATAGTTTTTGGGTTGGTCACTCCAACAATAAACCCGGCTACAAAAAGCATAAAGAAGGAACTTCTCTTACTAGACTGTTCAAAGCTTACCCCTCTTGAGCGATATTGCTGGTATCCAATAAATATTAAATATGATGCCCCTAAGATTTTGACGTAAAGCATGCTGTTATTAATTAATTCAGCCAAGGCGCTAAGTGCTAGCATGGCTAAAGCCACATAAATGATATCTCCAATTGTGTGTCCAAGCGAAAGCCAAATAGCTGGAACTGGACCAAATCTAGTTGCTATAGCTAAGACAGCAAATAAACCAGGGCCAGGTGAAATAGCATAAATAAAAGTTGCTACTATTAGGGAAATTAAGGTAAGCAAATCCATTGCAAGATTATAAACATTGCATCTGCTATAATTATCACTATATTTTCTATCGTAATCAGTGCACTAAATGAACCTGAACTATCTAGACTTTGAACAACCAATTGCAGAATTGGAAGATAAGATTGATGCCCTTGAAAGTGTTAAAGATGATGTCGATATCGCCAAGGAGATGGACGCACTAAAATCCAAGAGTGAGCAGCTAACAAAAAAAATATTTTCTTCTCTGACGGATTGGCAAATATCCCAACTTGCTAGGCATCCCCAAAGACTTTATACACTGGACTATGTAGATAATATTTTTGATGAGTTTACAGAGCTCTGTGGTGACCGAGCATTTGCAAATGATCACTCATTGATAGGCGGAATTGCAAAAATGGATGACCTTACGTTTATGTTTATTGGCCAACAAAAGGGTCGCTCCACAAAAGAGAAGATTTATCATAATTTTGGAATGACAAGGCCAGAAGGTTATCGAAAAGCACTTAGACTAATGAAAATGGCAGAAAAATTTGGTCTGCCGGTTATTACATTTATTGACACCCCTGGTGCCTACCCTGGTATTGGCGCAGAAGAGAGAGGGCAAAGTGAGGCTATCGCCAAAAATCTCTATGAGATGTCTACACTGAAAACTCCAATTCTTTCAGTGGTCATTGGTGAAGGTGGATCGGGTGGAGCTCTTGCTATTGGACTATGCGATACCATGATGATGTTTGAATATAGTATCTATTCTGTCATTTCACCTGAGGGCTGTGCCTCGATTCTTTATAAAGATGCTGCAAAAGCACCAATTGCTGCAGAATCTCTTAAGCTTACGAGTAAACATTTAAAGAAAAACAAGCTAATTGATAAAATTATTCCTGAGCCCTTGGGTGGAATTCATAGAGACCCAGAAAAAGCTTTTAAATTTTTAAAAAAATCATTAATCAAAGAGCTTAATAAATTATCAGAACTTCCACTTAACCAGCTTCTTGAAGAAAGGCATGAAAAATTATTAAGTTTTGGAAGATTTAGCGAATAAAGACCCTTTTTTAATAGGGAAAAAAATTGTTGTTGCCTTAAGTGGTGGGGTTGATTCGGTCGTTCTGCTTCACTTTTTGAACACAAATTACTCTGGAAGTGTTCGTGCAGTTCATATTAATCATAATCTTTCTGAATTTAGTAATGACTGGAAGGAATTCTGTGAAAACTTATGTGTAATTCATAATATTGAATTTAAATGTATAGATTTAAATATCATAAATTCTTCTAACATCGAAGAAAATGCTAGGAAATGTCGCTATAATTCATTAAAATCTGATATATCGGCAGATGAAATTCTTTGCACTGCACACCATCAAGATGAC
Organism: Candidatus Thioglobus sp. REDSEA-S12_B1; assembly: GCA_001628405.1. Classification (GTDB taxonomy): domain Bacteria; phylum Pseudomonadota; class Gammaproteobacteria; order PS1; family Pseudothioglobaceae; genus Pseudothioglobus. The sequence continues at coordinate 27,126 of LURN01000025.1, forward strand.
CAAGCTGAAACACTTCTACTCCAATTGTTTCGAGGGAGTGGTGTTGCTGGTCTTGCCTCTATGCCTAAATTAAAAAAATTTGGTGAATCATTTTTGTATCGACCTTTATTGAATGTCACAAAACAGCAGATTAATGACTATGCCTCTGAAAACCATTTGGAGTGGGTTGAAGATGATAGCAATAAAAACACTCAATTTAAAAGAAATTTATTAAGGCTTGAGCTTATACCAAAACTAAAGTCTGGTTTTGATAGTATCGTCCATAATATTTCGAGAAGCGCTAACCATCAAGCAGAAGCCTTAAAGCTTATGCACGATCTTGCGCAAATTGATATTGAGAAATACAGACTTGTTGATAACGACAAGATTCAAGTAACACCCTTGCTAAAGCTGCCATCAAGAAGAATTGCAAACGTCCTTCGATTTTATATCAATCAACGAGACTTTTTGATGCCCACTAATAAAGTGTTAGCTGAACTCATCTCAGTGATGGGCGCAAAGAGTGATGCGCAAGTACTTTTAAAATGGCACTGCTATGAAGTTAGGCGATTCAATGATGAACTGTATTTCTTTGATACTGAAGATGAAGATAAGCCATTAGATTGCCCTTACTTCAAAGAGCTTCAGGTTAAATCTAATTTCGAAGTTCGCTATCGAAAAGAGGGTCAGCGGGTAAAACTTAAAGGAAAGAAGCACTCTAGTTCTCTTAAAAAAATACTTCAGGAGTCGAGCATCCCGCCATGGCAAAGAGATAAATTACGTATGTATTATATTGATGGAAATCTCAAAGCCATGGAGCTGATAGGCGAAATGTCTGAAGTATTGAATAAATAAACTATTGACTGAAATCCCCGCTCAATGCTTGTTGTGATTCAGAATTTAAAATAGTCTCAGAATCATAGTTTGAGTGAGTTGATCCTATCTTGACAGTCGACCCAGCAACAAAGTCTTGAATCATTTTTTGGTCGAATTCAAATCTCATAAAATGAACTGCTGACGTCTTAACATCTGTTTCTCTTTCAAGATCTTCATTGCATATTGGAAAAACTTTTTCATGACCTTCTACCTGAAAATAAATACTTTTTTCAACACCAATCAATCTTGATAAGGCCTCGATTCTCTCTTCTACATCAGGGTATTCAATCATCATCGTAGCTTTAAGGTTGGCACCATTAGGAACCAGTGCATTATAAACATCGAGCTCCTCTTGGATCTCACTTGATTCAAAAATCTTCTCTATTCGAAGCATCTCTTGGATTTGGTATTGAACCGTTTTTCTGTTTTCGAATATTAACCTAATATGGTCACCAAGGTGAACCTCTCTAAGTTTTTTTATTTGAATAGTATCATGACGAATCTTTGATCGTTTTTCTGCATACTCTTCTAGAGATAATAAATCTTGTTTTTCTAACATAATAAGATCCTCAAATTATTTATAAACCATAAGCCATTTTCACCAAGCTAATTGGATGAATGGAATCTATGTCTTGGGAAGCAATATGCGCAACATGGTTACCAGCCATAACGCAATCGCTTATCACTAAATCGGTATCATCAGTAATTTTTTTTGCAACTGGCATACCTATTTTTACTGAGTAGGTATGAGTTTCTTTTCTCACGCCATATGTACCGTCATGGCCTGAGCATCTTTCTGCAATATTAACGTCTAATTCTGGAATTAAACTAAGAATTTTTTTCGTATGTGCGCCAATATTTTGAACTCTTTGATGACAGGCAACTTGATAAAGAACGTCTTTATCAATTGCCTTGAAGTTTTCATCAAACTGATTATTCTTTATAAGCAATGAAAGATACTCAAATGGATCATAAAATGCTTTTGAAATAGCTTTTATATCATCATTATCAGATAGTATCATTGGCAACTCATTCTTAAACATTAGAACACATGATGGTATTGGAGCTATCAGTTTGTAACCATCTTTTACCAATTTGATTAATGGCTCAATATTTGCGTTTGCATATTTGACAACTGAGTCCAGGTCCCCAAGTTCCATTTTAGGCATACCGCAACATTGAGTCTTGTTGACTAGCTTGACCTCAACCTTGTTATGTCTTAAGACATCAACCAAATCAATGACTGTTTTGGGGTCATTATATTCTCCATAGCAGGTACCAAAAATAGCCACCTTGAACTCGCTCTCAGTTTTTTCTTCAACGAATAATTTAGTTAAATTCTTTGTGTGATATTTTGGAACAACAGCATCCTCATGAACTCCTAAAACTTTTTGAGTTACCTTTCTAACAACTTTGTTTTTATTTGACCAGTTCACAACTGGAGCAATAACTGGCTTAGATGCAATCGAGCCTAATTTTTGGGGAGAAGTTAAAACCTTATGAGATAACTTAGTCTCACCTTTTTTAAATTGTATTGCTTTTGCTCTCAACATGAGGTGAGGAAAATCTACATTCCATTCATGTGGAGGCACATAGGGGCATTTTGTCATATAGCACAAATCACACAAATAGCACTGGTCTACGACTTTTTTATAGTCGGCCTTGTCAACACCATCAACCTCAAAAGTTTCTGACTCATCAATTAAGTCAAACAGCGTTGGAAAGGATTTGCATAAACTAACGCAGCGTCTACAACCATGACAAATATCGAAAACTCTCTCAAGTTCATCATTAAGAGAATTTTCGTCATAGAAATCTTCATCTTTCCAATTTAGAGGATGGCGAGTTGGAGCCTCTAAATTACCTTCTTTAAATTTAGACATACTTATTAATTAATTTTTGAGTTTTTTTGCTACCATAGGCTTAGCCCATGGCAGCAAAGACTTTACATATTATCTAAAGCTTTTTGATAACGGTTTGCATGAGAACGCTCGGCTTTTGCCAAAGTTTCAAACCAGTCAGCAATTTCATCGAAACCCTCTTCTCTAGCCGTTTTAGCCATACCTGGATACATATCAGTGTACTCATGAGTTTCACCATGAACAGCACTTGCAAGCATTTCTTTTACTTCTTTCGCTGGCATATCAGTACCAGGATCTCCTACTCCGCCCTCAATCAGGTGCTCCATGTGCCCATGGGCATGACCAGTTTCACCCTCAGCTGTTGATCTGAAAAGTGCAGCCATATCTGGCTCACCTAAAACATCACACTGATTTGCAAAATAAAGATAGCGTCTGTTTGCTTGAGATTCTCCCGCAAATGCATCCTTTAGAGATTGCTCAGTTTTACTTCCACTTAAATTCATAGTTTCCTCCGATAGGTTAAATGAGTGGTAATCATACCACTATTTTTTATAAAAATAAATTGAATAAATATGTATATAATATTCGTAAAAAACGAATATTAAATTATGCCTTCTTTTAAAAATCTGCAGTATCTTGTTGCACTAAAAAAAACCAATCATTTTTCAAATGCAGCAAAAGAATGTTATGTTAGCGCATCAACTTTTAGTGCCGGAATTGCCAAACTTGAGAATGAACTTCAAGTTAAATTGGTCGAGAGGGATAATAAGAATGTCCGTTTTACATCGGCTGGAAATCGAATCGCAAAGCAGGCTATCTCAGTCCTATCTGAACTAAACGTATTAGTAAGCTCCTCAAAGTTAGACTTTTTTGAATCTGAGATAACGATAGGGATTATTCCAACAATCTCTACGTACATCCTACCAAATTTTTTATCTAATTTAAGTGGCCAATATCCTAAGCTAAAAGTATCCTTTCGAGAGGATACAAGTGAAAATTTATTGAAACAGCTTGATAGTGCGTCAATCGATTTTGCAATATTTGCATTTCCATATGAACTTCCAAATTATATTGAAAGTTTTCAAGTTTTTTCTGACCCTATTTATTTAATTCAACATAAAAATCGTAATTCAAAAAAATATGAAAATGAATCAGTATTAATGCTTGAGCAAGGTCATTGTCTTCGTTCTCACATATTGCAAAATAACGAGATTCTAAATCAACATATATCTAATTTTTCTTGCACCAGTATTTCTACACTTGTTGCTATGGTTGACTCCAATATTGGAGTGAGTTTTCTTCCGAAAATGGCAATTGACTTTGGAATACTTACTCATTACCCTAACATCAATCTTGAAAAGGGTTCTACAAAAGCAAAACGAGAAATTGGAGTAATTTATAGGAAAAATAACCAGCAGGAAGAAAACATCAAAAAACTAGCTAAACTTTTGATTAGAGACTAGTTATAGGGGTTATCAATTCCAATTTTGTCTAAATATTCAATCTCAATAGACTCCATTTTATTTGCCGAAGCCATATCAGTGTGATCATGTCCAAGCAAGTGAAGTATTCCATGAATTGCCATATGGGTTAGATGATCGGAGAATTTCTTGTTACTCAAAAGAGCCTCTTCTCTAACTACATCGACACAAATAACTACATCGCCAAGCAAAGCCTCTCCAATTTCTTCGGGTATATCACTTTGAAATGAGAGCACATTTGTAACTTGGTTTTTATCCCTATACTCCTTATTTAGAACCTGAATTTCAACCGGAGAAACAAGACGTATTAATAACTCACTTTCCTCTACAGAGTTTTCAGTTAAAAAGTCTTGGCAAACTTTAATTAGACTATCTTCATCAATATTCTCATCGTTAATGATATTTTGAATGACTACCATGACTAGTTAATATTGATAAAATACTTATTTTATCCCTAAATACTTTTTTATTTTGATGCAAATCGCTGAAGTTGCAATTCCTGTTCCCTTACACAATACTTTTGATTACCTTTGTGCGGAAAGATTTGAAATTGGCGCAAGAGTCAAAGTTCCTTTTGGACGCAAAAAAGTTACAGGAGTTGTTCTAGCTCAAAAAGATAAAAGTCATTTTGAAAAACTTAAACAAGTTGAAGAAGTGTTAGATAACGAGGCACTTCTCTCAAATGATATTCTAGAATTTTTGATGTGGTCAGCAAACTATTATCATCATCCCGTTGGCGAGGTAATCAATAATGCTATACCAAAAAATCTTAGAAATGGTCATCCTGCTTTAATTAAAAAACCCGGCGAAAAAAACTATAAATCTTCATCAAATGCATTTGAGTTAACCATAGAACAAATTCATGCAATCAATGAAATTGTAAAAAATTTAGAAAATTTTAATGGTTTTTTACTTCATGGTGTAACAGGAAGTGGAAAGACAGAAGTTTATCTTAATATCACTGAAAAAGTGATCCAAGCTGGTGGTCAGGTTCTCGTATTGGTTCCAGAAATCGGTCTTACGCCTCAAATGATCTCAAGATTTGAAGAAAGAATCGATGGAAGAGTTGTTGCTGTTCACTCCCAACTCAATGAAACTCAAAGACAAGATGCTTATCTCATGGCAAAAAATGGTGATGCCAATGTTATCCTTGGAACCAGATCAGCTATTTTTACGCCAATGCCAAATCTTGGTTTAGTCATTGTTGATGAGGAGCATGACGGATCTTTCAAGCAACAGTCTAATTTTCGTTACTCTGCTAGAGATCTCAGCTTTATGAGAGCAAAATTTGCAAATGTGCCGCTCATACTGGGTACCGCAACCCCTTCTTTAGAAACTCTAAAAAATGTTTCAGAAAAAAAACTAACTCGTCTCACATTATCGTCAAGGCCAGGTGAGGCCATATTGCCTGATGTTCACTTAATTGATATGAGAAGTCAGAATAGTGAAGCGCTTTCCATTCCCCTAATCTCCAAAATAAAACATTACCTTGGATTAGGCAAGCAGGTTATGCTATTTATCAATCGAAGAGGTTATGCACCAATTTATTATTGTTTAGATTGCGGTTGGCAATCCGAGTGTACAAATTGTGACTCAAAGCTCGTCTATCATCGAAGCATTAATCGTCTTAAATGTCATCACTGCGGTATAGAGAAGGCGCCTGAATCATCCTGTCCATCCTGCAGAAGTAGTAGTCTAAAAATTCTTGGTTATGGAACTGAGAGGCTTGAAGAAAATCTAGAAACTCACTTTCCTGAAACTGAAGTCATTAGAATTGACAGAGATACAACTAGAAAGAAAAAAGCTTTTGCGTCTCACCTAAAAAAAATTAACTCAGGTGAGTCGTGCATCATCGTTGGTACGCAAATGCTTGCCAAAGGACATGACTTTTCAAATTTAGCATTCGTTGGAATCTTAGATGTTGATGTTGGCCTGATGTCCACAGACTTCAGAGCTACAGAGCATTTAGCTCAACTTTTAATTCAGGTTTCAGGGCGTTGTGGACGTGGCGACTATAAAGGGGAAGTGAATATTCAAACCCGCTATCCGCATCATCCAATCTTTAATTATGTAAAAGATTCACGTTACACAGAGTATGCAAAAACTCTTTTGTTAGAACGTAAAGAAACTCAATTACCACCTTATGCTCACCAAGCACTCATTTGTGCAAATGCCAAAAGCAAAAAATTAGCCGAAAATTTTCTTAATGAAATTGCACAACTTATCAACAAAATTGATATTGACTCTGTAGAGATATGGGGGCCTGTCCCTGGAATGATTGAAAAAAAATCAAATTACTACTACTTTAATCTTTACCTTCAGTCAAACAATAGGAAAGAGCTTCGAAGATTAATCAAAACTTTTTATCACCATGTAGACAAGATAAAAGTTGCTTCATCGGTGAGGTGGTATGTTGATATTGACCCAGTGGAATAAAAATTAACTCTCTAAGTTACGAACGACCTCTCTCATTGCATTTGTAATTTTCAACAATTCTTGATCTGTAATTATAAATGGAGGCATTGTGTAGAGTAACTTGCCATAAGGTCTTAGCCAAACCCCATATTTAATTAGCTTTTCCTGGGTACTTTTCATATCTAGAGGTTTCTTTAACTCCAAAACACCTATTGCTCCGATGACTCTTGCGTCATAAACGGATTCATAATTTTTCAGAGGCAATAACTCTTCTGCCAATAAACTCTGAATTTCGATTATTCTCTTTTTCCAATCATTTTTTAACAGCAAATCAATGCTTGCATTTGCAGCTGAGCATGATAGAGGATTTGCCATGAATGTTGGACCATGCATCAAAACTCCTACTGTATCCGAAATATTCTGATTGGTTATTGCAGCTGCCATAGTCATGTATCCACCAGTTAAAGCTTTGCCTACACACATAATATCTGGGGATATATCTGCATGGTTGCAACCAAACAACTCACCTGTTCGACCAAAACCAGTTGCAATTTCGTCTACGATTAATAGAACATTGTGCTTGTCACAAAGATGCCTAACGCCTTTAAGATAGTCCCTATGATAGATGTTCATTCCACCAGCGCCCTGAACAATTGGCTCAAGAATCATTGCGGCAATTTGTTCATGATTTTTCTTGAGCTGAGAGTCTAGGTCATGAAGAGCCTCTTCAGCGTTATCCATCTTTGGTCTTTCAACAAAAAAATGCTTGGGCAAGACACCTTTAAATAGATGATGCATTCCATTATCAGGGTCGCAAACACTCATTGCACCAAATGTATCTCCGTGATAACCACCTCTTGGTGTAATAAACTTTGATTTTTCTTGATAACCTTTATTTTGCCAATACTGAAGTGCCATCTTGAGTGAAACTTCTACTGATACAGAACCTGAATCTGCAAAAAAAACTTTATCAAGACCTGTGGGTGTTAGGCTGATGAGTTTTTTACATAAATCAATAGCAGGTTGATGAGTAAGACCACCGAACATTACATGCGAGACTTTATCAATCTGGGACTTAATAGCCTCATTCATAAAATTATTGTTATAACCATGAATCATGCACCACCAAGAGGACATGCCATCAATAACTTGAAGCCCATTTTTAAAATTCAGGTGGACTCCATCTGCACTCTCTACATGATAAGTAGAAACTTTATTTGGAATGTTGGCATAGGGATGCCAAATATGATCTTCTTCAATATTCACTGTAAATAATCTCGCAATTGCCTCATCGAATCAATGACTAAATCTGGATTTTCATCAGCAATATTATTGCCATGGTTGTAGCCATATGACATACATATAATGTTGAATCCAGCAGCTCTAGAGGCTTTGACATCGCTCACTGAATCTCCCAACATTAAGCACTCTTTTGGATTCAATTTAAAAAAGTTGGCACTATGTATTAGTGGAAGCGGGTCTGGTTTTTTCTTTTCTAGGGTATCACCAGAAATCACTATCTTAAAGTAATCAAAAATACCCAAAGATTTTAAAAGTGGAGTCGTAAACTGCTCGGCCTTATTAGTAACACAGCCAATCAAATAGTCCTTTGACATAAGATAATTCAAGCCCTCCATAACACCGTCATACAAATGTGAACGTACACATGAGTTTCTAGAATATAAATCTAAAAAAATTGGAAATGCCTTATCAAACTCATCATTATTTGGAACCCCATCTAACTGACCAGTAAGCGCTCTCTCGACAAGTCTTGGAACGCCATTTCCAACCCAAAGCCTAACTCTTTCATTGCCTATTGGAGGCTTACCCAGGGCAATCATCATCTCATCAACGCAGTAGGCCAAATCCGGAACACTGTCTACAAGCGTTCCATCGACGTCAATCATGACCAACTTTGGCTGAAATTTTTTCATTAATGTTCTATATTTATGGCAACTTTGGTAGAATTGAATTAAGCATTCATTTCACAGATATTTTATATGGAAAACAAAACAGTCATTGGATTTATTGGGGCTGGAAACATGGCCTATGCACTAATAAAAGGGCTTATTAGTGATGGCTTCAATGCAAAAAATATTAATGTCAGTGACTCTAATCAAGAGCTATTAGAAAATCGCAAATCAGAGCTCGGCGTTTCAACCTATTCTGACAATGTCTCACTTTTAAAAAATAGTGAGATTATTGTTTTTGCTGTTAAACCTCAGGTTCTATCAAAGGTTTGCCATGAGCTCAATAATCAGGCTAATTCAAGTCAATTATTTGTTTCAATTGTAGCCGGAATTCAAAGTAAAGACATTACTCGATGGCTTGGAGGAAGTTTTTCGCTAGTCAGGACAATGCCTAACACGCCTGCTCTTTTCCAGTCTGGTGTTACAGGCCTATATGCAAATGAGCTAGTTACTCCAGATCAAAAAAAATCAGTTAACGTTTTACTATCTTCGGTTGGTGAGTGCTTTTGGGTGAACGAAGAGAATCTTTTAGATGCTATAACAGCAATTTCAGGCAGCGGGCCTGCGTATTTTTTTCTACTAATGCAATCGATGAAGCAAGCAGCGTTAGCCCTAGGGTTGGATGAAGAGACTGCTGACTCTTTAAGCATTCAAACAAGTCTGGGAGCAAGCATTATGGCAACTCACTCCGGGAAAGACTCAAAAACTCTTAGGGCCGAAGTCACCTCCCCAAATGGCACTACCCAAGCTGCAATTGAAACTTTTCAAGATCAGAATTTTGAAGGAATAGTTGCTGCTGCTACTAGGGCGGCCTATGATAGGGCTAGAGAACTCAGTAAAGAGCTTGGTAATATTGATTAGCCTTTTATTCGACTTTAGTCCCCCCATAATAGCTGCATATTTGCAATAGCAGCTAATGAGGCTGTTTCAGTTCGTAAAATTCTCTTGCCAAGAAGAAGTGACTTATAGCCTGCATTTTCAGCAGTGGTCACTTCTTTTTCAGACAAGCCTCCTTCTGGCCCAATTAGGATAGTTGCTCTCAAGGACTCTTTAACCTGATTTAAATCTAGAGTTGCCCTATGATGCAAAACAAAACCATTATGACCCGGCTCATTTAAAAGATCATCAAGAGAAGCTGGCTGAGAGACATTGACTATTACTGAGCGACCAGATTGCTCACAAGCATGATTAGCTATTTTTTGCCAATGATCGATTTTTTTTTGTATCTTTTCACTCTTTAGTCTAACAACGCAGCGTTCTAAATTCATTGGGATGATTCTTGATACACCTAGTTCGACAGCCTTTTGTATCAAAAAATCCATTTTCTCTCCCTTAGCAATTCCTTGAGCAAGAGTAAGGTCTAATTTCGATTCAGTATTATTACTATTCTTAGAAATTATATTAATACATGTGGTTCTTTTTGCACTCTCGACGACTGCTTCATAATCAAAACCATCGCCATTGAATACGATAATATTCTTTCCAACAGGGAATCTCAAAACTTTATTGAGATGGTGACTGTTATCATTGTTTAGGTCAACCTTCATACCTTCAGCAAAAGGTGTATTTTGATAAAGTCGTATCGTTTTCATGGTATCTTTCTTGGGTTGTTTAACAGTGATTTAATACACCTAATAAAATGATACATCAAAAAAGAAGAGAGGAGTTGTTAAGCCGATTGCCACAAGATGCTGTAGTGATAGTCTCGACAAATAGTGAGCAAAAAAGAAATAGTGATGTTTGCTACCCTTTTCGTCCAGACAGCAATTTTTGGTATTTAACTGGCTTCGAAGAACCTGATGCAATTGCAGTATTTAGTCATAAAAACTATTCTATTTTTTTGAGGCCAAAAGATCATACGAAAGAGATATGGAATGGTATTAGACTGGGTGTAGATCTGGCTCCAAAAACCTTATTGGCAGATCAAGCTTTTGATATTGCTTTATTTTTTGAGAAAATTGACTCTCTTGTAACTGATGAGTCATCAGTTTATTTTGACGCTCCAGGAAACGGAGGTTGGAAGGATAATTCAAGCACCAATGTCCTCAACAAAAAAATACATTCAATCTACAAAGAATCATTACTCCCTCTTAACCCTCATGTTTCAGAAATGCGTCTGATCAAAGATGAAAATGAAGTCAGGAATATGCAATATGCCGCAGATATAGCCGCGGAAGCACATTTAAACGCTATGCAGTCATCTCAACCAGGGCTTTATGAGTATCAAATTATGGCAGGTTTTGACTCTAAGTTTCGACAGGCAAACTGTGACCATGCATATCCTCCCATAGTAGCTAGTGGAAAAAATGCATGCATTTTGCATTACACTGAAAACAACAAAGAATTGAAAGATGGTGAGCTCCTTCTTATTGATGCTGGGTGCGAAATCAATGGTTATGCGTCAGATATTACGCGAACATTTCCAATCAACGGCAAGTTCACTGCAGCTCAAAAAGAAATTTATGAAATTGTCTTGGATGCGCAAAAATCAGCAATTGATTCTATTCAACCTGGGGCTAGCTCAAACCTCCCTCATGAAGTTGCATCTGAAGTAATAACAAAAGGCCTGTTAGATATAGGAATCATGAGCTCAGCTGATGACCTAACTAAATTTTATATGCACAATACTGGACATTGGCTTGGATTAGATGTCCATGATGTAGGCAATAAATTGATTGATAATACATTTCGAAAATTCAAAAGTGGAATGGTCACAACGGTTGAGCCCGGCATTTATATCCGCAAGGATGATAAAATTGATTCTAAATACTGGGACATAGGAATCAGAATAGAAGATGATGTTTTGGTAACTGAGTCAGGAAATCATGTACTCTCTAATAAGGCTATCAAGGAAATTGATGAAATTGAAAATTTTATGAGTCAGAGATAACTATGAATATTAACCAAGCTATTAAAGCCGTCATTTCAAGACAGAATCTAGTCGAGAGTGATATGCATGACGTTATGAATAGTATTATGACTGGTCAAACAACAGATGCTCAAATTGGTGCATTTTTGGTTGGCTTATCTATGAAGGGTGAGACTATTGAGGAGATTACCGCTAGCGCCAAGGTAATGCGATCGCTGGCAACAGCTGTGAAATTAAAAAGTACTGACTTCTTGGTGGATACATGTGGAACTGGAGGAGATGGCTTAGGTTTATTTAATATATCGACTGCCTCAGCTTTTGTTGTAGCAGCAGCTGGTGGCAAAGTTGCAAAGCATGGTAATCGCTCCATATCTTCAAAATCAGGCAGTGCAGATGTATTAGAGGCAGCTGGAATAAATCTTAATTTAGATCCAGAGACAATTAGCCAATGTATTGAGGATATTGGAGTTGGCTTTATGTTTGCACCAGCTCATCATAGCGCTATGAAGCATGCCATTGGTCCGCGTAAGGAGTTAGCCGTTAGAACTATTTTTAACGTTCTAGGGCCATTAACTAATCCTGCTAAGGCTCCAAATCAAGTTATGGGTGTTTATGACAAAGACCTGGTTGAACCTATTGCAAATGTGTTGAAGGGCTTGGAATCTCGCCATGTAATGGTTGTTCATTCTGAAGATGGGCTCGACGAACTCTCAATCGCAAATGAGACTCACGTTGCAGAGCTTAAAGATGGTCATGTCTCAACCTATACTATTCACCCAAATGATTTTGACATACAACTTGGCGACTTAGAAAAACTCAAGGCAGAAAATGCTAGCGAATCTCTTGCCTTAATTACTGACGCATTTGCTGGAAATAAAGGCCCTCATAGAGATATCATTGCGCTCAATGCTGGTGCAGCAATATACGTCAGTGGCATTGAAGACTCTTTGGATAATGGCATTCTAAAAGCATGCGAATTATTATCTGATGGAGGCGCTCAAGCTAAACTTGATGCCTACATCCTGGCAAGTAATTCTTGAAGTTAGTCATGAATAAACAAACAAATCTTATCTGGATTGATCTTGAAATGACTGGATTAATCCCAGAAACTGATGTGATTATCGAAATAGCAACTGTAGTGACGGATGCTAACTTAAATATTATAGATGAAGGGCCCTCTTTAGCGATAAGTCAAAATAGTGAACTTCTTGATGGCATGGATGAATGGAATACAAATCAGCACAATCGCTCAGGCCTAGTAAAAAGAGTCAAGGAGAGCACTATTTCAGTTGTAGATGCTGAGAATCAAACTCTTGATTTTGTCTCAAAATATGTAGATCCTGGAGTCTCCCCAATGTGTGGCAATTCAATATGCCAAGACAGAAGGTTTTTATATAACTATATGCCTAATCTTGAGAAATTTTTCCATTATCGACATATTGATGTCTCCACTTTAAAGGAGTTAGCAGTGCGCTGGAAGCCTGAAATTGTCTCTAGTTCATTTAAAAAATCTCGACACTTGGCTTTGTCTGATATTTATGACTCCATAGATGAATTAAAATATTACAGAGAGCATTTCATAAAAGCTTAAATTGATCTATCAATCGCCCGCCAAAATAAATTTATTTCTCCATGTAATCTCCAAAAGAGATGATGGTTATCATAACCTTCAAACCATCTTTCAGCTATTAGATTTTGGGGATGAATTAAGATTTAATATCAGAAGTGATGGAGATATCGTTCGTATCTACGGTAATGAAAATATCCCTCAAGAACAAGATCTAATTATTCAAAGTGCTTACAAGTTAAAAGCAAGATTTTCTTGCAGTTTTGGTGCAGATATAGGAGTCAAAAAAAATATTCCACCAGGTGGTGGGTTGGGTGGCGGTAGCTCAAATGCAGCAACAACTCTGATTGCCCTTAATCAGCTCTGGAATCTAAAATTAACCAAAAAAGAGCTGGTTTCAATTGGAAAAGAGTTAGGTGCAGATGTCCCCGTTTTTATTGAAGGAAGAAGTTCATGGGCAGAAGGGATTGGCGAAATTCTTACTCCACTCAATTTACCAGAATACTACTATTTGGTTGTTTCTATCAATAAACAAATATCCACACATGAAATATTCAGGCATAAAGCATTGACAATGTCACCGCTACAAAGGAAAATAACTGACTTTTCATTAGTTTCAAATCCACATAACGACTGCTTGGATGCTGCAATTGACTTGGAAGGTGAGATAAAAGATGCTTTGATGTATCTGAATTCAACCAAAAAGCATGTTGATGAAGCAAGAATGACAGGAAGTGGTTCATGTGTTTTCGTAGCATTTGAAAATGAAAGTGATGCATTGATAGCTAAGAGACAAATGCCATCAAAATGGGTTGGTTTTGTCGCGAAAGCGATTGATAAATCACCACTATACAATTGGGATGTCGCCAAGCGGTAAGGCAACGGGTTTTGATCCCGTCATTCGCAGGTTCGAATCCTGCCATCCCAGCCAATTTTTTTGCAATTCTCCAACAGCACTTCTTCACCTATTAAACACTTAAAATCTATTTAAACGGAGTAAAATTTTATTTTTTAATTACAAATAAATTTAACTAAAAGTGAGCATATATCAGTTTAATTTTAAAAATATTGATGGCGAAGAGGTTTCATTTAAAAGCCTCGAGGGAAAAGTAGTTCTAATTGTTAATACTGCTAGCCATTGTGGTTTAACTTATCATTACAAGGGCCTAGAAAGGCTATATCAAGACTATAAGGATGATGGATTTGAAATTATTGGTTTTCCATGCAATCAATTTGGCAAGCAAGAGCCAGGAACAGCAGATGAGATAAAAAGCTTTTGTGACCTTAATTATGGTGTTAGCTTTCAGTTATCTGAAAAAATTGAGGTTAATGGCACAAACGCTCATCCAGTCTATCAATACCTAAAATCTGAGCTAAAAGGTAAATTGAATGATAGCATCAAATGGAATTTTACTAAGTTTCTCGTTGATAGCAATGGAGTACCCTTTAAACGTTTTAGCTCAACAGTTGAACCTGAAGATATAAAGCCATTTATTGATCAACTTATTGGGAAAAAATAAAAAAAACTTAAATAACGAGAAAAACTACTTAATTCAAGTACATAATTTCTTTGTATAATTACACAAACATCCAATAAGAGTCTATTTAGATGTCTTTAGAAAGAATAAAAATCTTTAGCGGTAACGCAAATCCTGAACTTTCTTCTGAAATTATTGATAATCTGAATATAAGCCAAAGTAAGGCTTTTGTTGGCCAATTTAGTGATGGTGAATCTCAGGTAGAAATTCTTGATAACGTTCGCGGTTGTGATGTTTTTGTTATTCAACCAACATGCGGTCCTTCGTCTGCAGAGACTTTAATGGAGCTATTGATAATGGTTGACGCGCTCAAACGTTCATCTGCAGGAAGAATAACAGCTGTTGTTCCTTACCTTGGTTATTCAAGGCAAGACAGACGATCCCGCCTTACAAGAGTTCCAATAACAGCAAAACTCGTAGCACAAATGATTGAAACATCAGGTGTTAACCGAATTCTAACTATGGATCTTCACGCAGACCAAATTCAAGGCTTCTTCAACATACCAATAGATAACATTTATGCTCAACCAGTTCTGGTGCAGGACATATTAGATCATAACTATGATGATGTTGTTGTGGTATCTCCTGATGTTGGAGGTGTTGCAAGAGCCCGAGCTGCGGCAAAAAGAATTAATGATGCTGATCTTGCTATCATTGACAAAAGGCGCCCAGAGCCTAACCTTGTAAGAGTCATGAATGTAATTGGTGATGTATCTGGGAGAACATGCATTATGATTGATGATATGGTTGATACTGCAGGCACACTCTGTCAGGCAGCTGAAATTTTGAAAGAAAAAGGCGCTAAAAAGGTGGTTGCTTATGCCACTCATGCTGTTCTTTCAGGTGGCGCTATAGATAATATTTCCAATTCGACGCTTGATGAACTAGTCATTACAAATACCATCCCTTTGAATGGAAATGCAAACAAATGCAACAAAATAAGACAACTGTCAATCGCTAAAACGCTTGCAGATGTAATTCGAAGAATCAGTGATGAGCAATCTATAAGTAAAATTTTTGCTGAATCTAACTAAAACATAGCTCTACCACTAGTCAATTATTGACTAAAAAATATTTTACGAATTAGGTATAATTCGACCTCTGTTTTTAAAAAACAATACTATGAAGACAACTACTGAAGCTCATAAAATCGCCCTTAATAGTCTTATTGTCATTGGAAAAGAACAAGGCTATCTTACTTATTCAGAAATTAATGACCTTTTACCAGAGGATTTATTGACTCCTGAGCAGGTAGAACCAATTGTAACTATTCTTGAAGAGTTAGATATTGTTGTAGCTGACGAAGCACCTGATGCTGATACGTTGGTTATGCACCAAGGCGGTAAAGCCGAGGCAAATTCAGCAGAAGTTGCAGTTGCTGCACTTGCTGCACTTGATTCAGAATTTGGAAGAACAACTGATCCTGTCAGAATGTATATGCGTGAAATGGGCGTTGTTGAACTTTTAGAACAAAGTGATGAAGTTAGAATCGCAAAGGAAATTGAAGCTGGTGTCTATCAAATCATGCAAGCAATATCTCTATACCCTGAGATTGCAGATCACTTCTTTAAGGCTTACACAAGACTTGAGGAAGGTAAATGTAAAATGACTGATGTAGTTATCGGCTACCAAGGAGATGCTGAAGAGTTTGAAGAAAAACAAGCACTTATTGTGGAAAAGCAAGCGCTCCTTGATGAAAAACAAGCAAAATTAGAGTCGTTAGATCTAGATGATGATGTTGATGAGCTAGATGAGGATGAGGAAGAATTTGATGAGTTAGAATATACAGGGCCTGACGAGGGTGAAGTATATGAGCGCTTTGATAAAATACAAAAATCTTATAAAAGCTATGTCAATTCTTGCAAAAAGAATGGCTATCTTGATGCTAAGACAGTTAAAGCAAGACAAAAATTCTCAAACTGTATTTCAGAGCTAAGACTTGCTCCAAAACTTGTTAGCACAATGATGGATGTAGTTTCTAGTCGTGTTTCTGTGATTAAAAAGGAAGAAAATATAATACGCAAGGCATGTCTTGATGCAGGAATGGCTTCAGAACTTTTTTATAAGTTATTCCCTGGGAACGAAACTAACTTTGATTGGCTCAAAAGCAAAGAGATTGACAAAACAACATTAAAATCTCTAGAAAAATACAAGGATGAGATTTACTATTCTCAAAAAAGCCTCTTAGAAAACCAGGAAGCGATGCAAATAACTGTCGGAGAACTTAAAGAAATCAACAAAAAACTGAGACAAGGCGACAGGAAAGCTAAAAATGCGAAGAGTCAAATGATTGAAGCTAATTTAAGACTTGTAATTTCAATTGCAAAAAAATATGCAAACCGTGGCTTGCAATTCTTGGATCTGATTCAGGAAGGAAATGTTGGCCTTATGAAAGCAGTTGATAAATTCGAGTATCGTCGTGGATATAAGTTTTCAACTTATGCAACCTGGTGGATTCGTCAAGCTATTACAAGGTCCATTGCTGATCAGGCTCGTACTATCAGAATACCGGTTCACATGATTGAGACAATCAATAAGCTTAATAGAGTTAGGCGCCAATTACTTCAAAGATTTGGAAGAGAAGCCACGCCTGAAGAGCTCTCTGTAGAAATGGAGCTACCAGAATATAAAATAAATAAGATTCTTAAGATTGCTAAAGAGCCACTTTCAATGGAAAATCCTGTTGGTGATGATGAAGACTCTACAATAGGTGATTTTATTGAAGATGAAAAATTGTCCTCACCCGTTGAGGTAACTACTCGTGAAAGTTTAAAAGAAACTACTGGCGATCTTCTTGCTAATTTATCACCTAGAGAAGCTAAAGTACTTAAGATGAGGTTTGGAATCGATATGAGCACTGACCATACACTCGAGGAAGTGGGAAGACAATTTGATGTTACGCGTGAAAGAATAAGACAAATTGAAGCAAAAGCACTTAGGAAATTGCGTCACCCGTCTCGTGCACATAAGCTTCAAAGCTTTTTAGAATAGCTCTTTACCCGGGCCTATAGCTCAGTTGGTTAGAGCAGTCGACTCATAATCGATTGGTCCTTGGTTCAAGTCCAAGTAGGCCCACCAAATATTAAAAAAACCTAGCTAGGCTAGGTTTTTTTATGTACTTTGCTTTAAAATCTTTATAGGTATTTGGGCTCAATAATTGATTCTCTAATAGAACCATCATTATTACTCACATAATATGCTTTAGCGTTGGGTAAAGAGGAAACGCATTGTTTAAGCTCACCATCAACAAAGTGAGCCGCAACGCCATCATCACACGCTATACCTTCCATCATAGAGCCATTTAAAATTGCTTTATGATATTCTGGTCTTCGATTAGGTTCACTATCAAAATGTGGGCAGTTACTGTTCGGCAAAAAACCTAAACAATCCAGTGGCAATAATTTTCCAGTCACTGAGTCTGTTAATCCTTTTTCGAACCAGCAAATTGAGCCTGCACTCAGGCCTGCCATAATTGCACCTTTATTCCAAGCCTCAAGTAAATATTCATCGAGACCCCACTCTCTCCAAAGAACCATAAGATTGCGCGTATTCCCGCCACCAACATAAAATATATCTTTATCAAGAACAAACTCTCTTAAATCTCCTTCTGGAGGCCAGAATAGTGAAAGATGGCTCGTCTCACAGTTTAATTTTTTGTAAGAAGAATAAAACCTTCTTCTATAGCTTTCATCGTCCCCACTTGCTGTTGGTATAAAACATACTTTTGGATTTATTTTGTCGGTTAAGGATAAAAGATACTTATCTAACTTCAGGTTTTCAGGTTTTGAAGTGAAGCCTCCACCGCCCATAGCTAAAACTTGTTTTTTCATGTTTAATTTTTAAAATATCATAAAGCAAATAAATTTTACTTAAGATTCAAGTGGACAAAAAATAAATATGATACTCAATGCTATAATGATTATATGAGCCCAGAATTACTCGCAAAGCTTCTTAATCTTAGTTCTCAAGCTGGTGAAATAATTATGGATTTTCGTAAGAAAAGTCCTGATTATTTAATTAAAGATGACAATACACCACTCACACAAGCTGATAAAGCATCACACGAGTTTTTATTGAATGAGCTAACAAAATTAACTCCAAATACTCCTATTCTCTCGGAGGAGTCGTCTCATATTCCATTCTCTATCAGAGAGTCCTGGGAAGAGTACTGGTTAATCGATCCTTTGGATGGAACCCGAGACTTTATAGATGGCTCTCCTGACTTTTGCATCAGTATTGCTTTGATTAAAAATCACTATCCAGACTTTGGATTAATTTATTCACCATTTGATAAAGTTCACTACTATCGATTAAATCAAGGCCCCTCAATCAAATTAGTGAATAAACAAACACAAAAAATCCTTACATCAAAACCTAAAAGATGGGAAAAAATAGTAGTTGGAAGATACTCAATCAATAATAAAAATCTTAAAGAACATCTTAAATTAAAAACCAATTTTGAAACTTTTAAACTTGGGAGTGCGCTGAAGTTTTGCCTAATCGCTGAAGGAGTCTATCACTATTATCCAAAATTTGGACGCTGCTCCGAATGGGACACAGCAGCCGGCATATGTATACTCGAGGGATCAGGTGGAAGAGTGGTTGATCTGGAGAATAAGGCCTTAAAGTTTAATTTAACTGATGATATTATCAGTCCTTCCTTTATAGCAACTGCCTAATTTAAAAACCTTAATGATAAATCTATCGATTTAATATCTTTTGTGAGTGAGCCAATAGAAATAAAGTCAACGCCCGTTTCAGCATATTGCAAAATGTTATTTTCATTCATACCTCCAGAGGCCTCGAGCGGGTATATTCCGCTTGAAATCTTAACAGCCTCCCTGAGATCTTCAATGGAAAAATTATCACACAATACACGATTAATATCTCTCATTGAAAGAGCAGATTGAAGCTCATGAAGAGATTCAACCTCAACGATTATAGGTATTTTAGGGAATTTATTAACAGCATTTTTTATGGAGGCTTCAAGAGAACCAATTGCTAAAATATGGTTCTCTTTTAACATAACACAATCATACAGACCCATTCTATGATTGACTCCGCCGCCGCACTTTACAGCATACTTTTGGGCCCTTCTAAGGCCTGGTATTGTTTTTCTTGTATCAAGTAATTTTGCTTTAGTTCCTCGGATCAATCTTACCAGTTCAGCCGTTTTAGTAGATGTTGCACTTAGTAATTGTAAAAAATTAAGCGCTACTCTCTCAGCAGCAACTATATTTTTTGCGGGCCCACTAATTCGACATATCACTTCTCCAGAGTTCACCTCAGAACCATCGGCAACACTCCAATCAATTTGAATATTTCGATCAATTGATAAAAAACATAGGTTGGCAAATTCAACCCCGCATATAACAGCATTCTCTCTACAAACTATCTCAGCATCTATCATTTTATCTCCAAGCAAACTTGAAGTTAAATCTCCATCTCCAATGTCTTCTGAGATTGCTAATTGAACTATTTTTTCGATATCACTTTTCATTTATAAAATTAATAATTGCCTCAACTGATTTAGAGCTTGATTGTTGATTCAATAGGTTATGAATCTTTGCTAATTCTTGAACAAGTTCTGTATTGTCTGACTCTAATAATTTCATAGCATGTCTAGAGATATTCTCTCCATTGGCATCATCTTGAATCAATTCTGGAACAACACTACGTCCCAATATTTTATTTGGAAGAGATATCTCTTTGGTGTGAATCAGTCTGCTGGCAATCTGGTAACTAAGAAAAGACAGCTTATAGACTACAATCATTGGTACAGCCAATAATCCAACCTCAAGGGCTGCAGTTCCGGAAGCGACAATAACTAAATCAGAATTACAAATTTTTGTATGTGCGTCACCTACACTAAGGCCTATATCTTGCCCATCAATACTATTTTTAACCCAGTCTAATTGCTGATTGTTTGCAAGAGAAATATTAAAAATAAGTTCTTCATTTTTATCTTTCATCAATTTAGCTGCTTTAAGCAACTCTGGCAACAAATGTCTAATCTCTGATTCTCTAGAGCCAGGCATTAAAAGGACATTTTTAGTAGACTTATAATCTTGCCTGGGCTCTAAAGTTTCGGCTAATGGATGCCCAACAAAGATTGCTTTTTGATTATGTTTTCTAAAGAAATCAACTTCAAAAGGAAACAGGCATAGAATTAAGTCTGTTGACTTTTTAATTTTTTTAATTCTATTTGAGCGCCAGGCCCAGACAGATGGGCTGATAAAATGAATCGTTTTAACACCATTTTTCTTTAGAATTCTCTCTAACCTAAAATTAAAGTCAGGTGAATCAATGCCAATAAAAACATCGGGCTTATTTGATAGGTAGTGTTTAGAAATGAGTTTTCTTAGCTTTAAGATAGATGGTAACTTTCTCAAAACTTCACTAAAGCCCATTACATTGACTTCATTCATGTGCCACAATCTTTGGCAACCTGCATCAACCATCTTGTCCCCAGCCAAACCATCAATCAGACAATTTGGGTGATTTTGCTTTAAAGCAACTACAAGTGATGAGGCAATCAAATCACCTGAAGTTTCTGCAGCACTGAGGGCAATCTTCATTTCAATTATATTTACAAGGACATATTAAACTTTATTAAGCTCTTAAAATATTAAGATCTAGGTAAGATAATATCAGGGTTATCATCAAAAGGCCTGTAAATAACCATGACCCCACCGATAACTTGAACTAATTCTGCATGAGAAAAATCTATGATTCGCTCAATAATTTTTTGTTTCTCATCACGATCATCCACTCGTAACTTAATTTTTATTAACTCATGTTTGAGCATTGTAGAATCAATTTCAGCCAATACTGAATCACTGAGGCCATGTTGACCAATCATCACAAACGGTTTCAAATCATGAGCAATGGATCTTAAATATTTTTTTTGATTATTGGTTAGTGTCATCTTCAAATAAACTCTCATTCTCAAAAAGAGACTCTATGGTTTCTCTTTTTCGAACTAAACTATGATGCTTACCGCTAATCATTACCTCTGGAACCCTTGGCCTAGAATTATAGTTAGAACTGAGAACAAAGCCGTAAGCGCCAGCTGTCATGATTGCAATATAATCTCCTTTTTCTAAAGTAAGATTTCTGTTTTTTGCTAAAAAATCCGCAGACTCACAAACTGGTCCAACAATATCCCAATTATCATTTATGCCAATCGAGTTATCATCAATTAAGACAGCTTGGTGAAATGACTCATAAAGAGAAGGTCTAATTAAATCATTCATTGCACCATCAACAATTGCGAAAGATTTCAGATTATTTCGCTTCAAGTACTCTACTCTTGTTACAAATATTCCAGCATTAGCAACAATTGAACGGCCAGGCTCAACTAGTATCTTCATCTCTTTGGCCCTATTGGTTACAGAATTCAAATAGTCTTCAATATTGATGATTTTTTCATCATCATAGCTAACTCCAACTCCACCACCAATGTCCAGGTGCTCAACTAATATATTTTCAGATTTTAGTTTTTCGACAAGCTCTAATGCGCGCTCTAGCGCCTCGATGAAAGGAGCTATTTCAGTGATTTGAGATCCAATATGATAATCCAGTCCACAAACTTTTAAACTATCGGATAAAGCTGCCTTTTTGTACATTGATAGGGCAACATCAGCATCCACACCAAACTTATTTTCAGCAAGTCCTGTAGAAATATAAGGATGAGTATTTGCATCTACATTAGGGTTTACCCTTACAGAAATAGGAGCCACCGCATTCATGGAGGAAGCAACAAACTCAATACGATCTAACTCATCTTCAGACTCAACATTAAAGCAATAAATTCCATATTCAAGAGCTTTTTGAATTGAGATTTCATCTTTTGCAACCCCTGAAAAAACACATTTTTTTGCATCTCCTCCTGCCGCAATAACCCTCTCTAACTCACCCAATGAAACGATATCAAATCCAGACCCTAGCTTTGCAAGAATGTTTAACACTGCCAAGTTAGAGTTTGCTTTTACTGCATAACAGATTAAGTACGGATGATCTCCAAAAGATTTTTTGAATAGCCCCCAATTAGTCTCTATCTGACCTTTTGAGTAGATGTAAAGTGGCGAACCATAGGATCTTATTAAGTCTGAAACAGGAACAGACTCAGCATACAGTTTTTTATTTTGAAAATTGAATGCGTTCAATTGTTTTATTACGAGTAACTACTAGAATTTGATTGAACAGAGGCTACCTGTGACTCATTGATCGGTACTAAATCACCCATTCGACCACACGCAGATAAAGTTATTACAAGCGAAACAAGTAAAATAAATTTAATTGGGTTTCTCATAGCCCACCCTCACTTTGTCAAAGTTATCATTTTACACAAAGGCTTTGAGCTGTTGTATAAACAAGTCTCTGGGTATATTAAACGCTCCTAAGCTTTCAAGATGCTTATTCTCTACCTGACAATCTATCAATTTATAGTCACTATTTTGAATAAGATATGCAAGTGCAACTTTTGAAGCATTGTTCTCTAGTGAAAACATTGACTCTCCAAAAAAAACACTTCCTAATGAAACTCCATATAGACCGCCCACAAGTTTTTTATCATAAAAAACTTCGTAAGAATGGGCATATCCTGCATCATGAAGATCACAGTATGCTTTAATCATGTTGTCATCTATCCATGTTCCAGACTGTCCAACTCTAGGTACATTTTGACACTGACTCATTACCTCAGAAAAAACAGTATTGACTGAAACATTAAATTTTGAGGATTTAATAGTTTTTCTTAAGCTTTTTGAAAGATGAAAGGTATCGGGTGTAATGACCATTCTGGGGTCTGGTGAATACCAAAGTATCGGCTCATCTTTACCATACCATGGAAAGATTCCTCTTGAGTAAGCATACAATAATCTATCAACAGATAAGTCTCCACCTATCCCAATTAGTCCATTCGGTTCTTTGAGAGCTAAATCTAATTTTGGAAATTTTATTTCACCCGCATCAAGCAAAAAAGATGATGGTATGTCGATCACTTTTTGCGACTTTTGATAATATCCCTTGCCATGTATAGCGCAAGAATACTTCTAGCCTCTGTTAAATCTTCGGTGTAAGTTAATTCCTCTAAATCTGAAAGTTTTTTGTGCACAATCTCAAGAGGCTCTGGCTCATCACCTTCAGCTGACTCCTCATAAAGGTCCTCAGCAAGAACGATATGAGTCTCACTCGACTGATAGCCAGGTGCAAGGGTGATTGTTTTTAAAAAAGTTAACTTGTTTGCTCCATAGCCAATTTCTTCTTTTAATTCGCGCCCAGCGGCTTCAACAGGGGTTTCTCCCTTATCAATCTTTCCTTTGGTTAGGCCCAATTCATAACGTTCAGTCCCTCCAGAAAATTCATAAATCATTAAAACTGTTTCATCATCTAACATTGGAATAACCAAAACTGCTCCATTTCCTCTAGACATTAATCTTTCATACACTCGAGTTGCTCCATTAGAGAACTCAACATCCATTGATTCAAGATTAAAAATTCGACTCTGGGCTACAGTATGAATATTTGTCAGTTTAGGCTTTTTTCTCATACCGAATATTATGCCATCTGTTCTTAAATATTTATCTAATAAAGAACAAATTAATTAATGATTATCTTCCCATAATAAAGGAAAAAAACTATCATCTAATTTATCAGTATCCTTCATTTTGTACTTTCTGTATATTTTTCCAGTACCGCCAGAGTTGGTTGGATGAAATATAGCATCACTAGGCACGCAATGAGCCACTATGGCCCTTCGATTGCTGCTTGATAGATTAACGCCTGATCCATGCCAAGTCATGCCATGATGAAACGAAGCTCCTCCTGCAGGGACTTCAACAGCATATTTTTGAAGATGCTTATCATTCATCTTTAGATAGCTATCAAGCTCTTTTGTGTAGTCATCAGGCGCATGAAAATTATCCGAAGGTGGACATAGTTGCCACTTATGAGACTCAATGGCGAACTCTAAAGTGCCATTTTCCTTATGTGTCTTATCAAGTGGTATCCAACAAGTTGCCATGGTTTGAGGAATAATCCAATCCACATATGCAGCATCCTGATGGAATGCAAGTGACTTTCCTTGGGGGGGCTTCCATAAAACATTATCCTGTATAAGTCTGGCCCCTTTCCAATTCATTAACTTAGAAATAGTTTGACCTATAATTGGATTGCAAACAACTTGCTTAATGAGACTATCAGATTTCCAACCATTGCAAATTTGCCTTGTTACATTATTAGGATCTCTTCCACTTTTCCAATTCCATTCGTCAGGCTCAATTCCAGTTTCAAACTCTCCCCGAAAAAGCAAATCAATTCTATGCTTTAATTCATCAAGATATTTAAGGTTGATAAATTTATCAAGAGTTAGAAAACCATTCTTCTGAAAATCTTTCAATTGGTCTTCAGTGATTGAAGCTTTAATCATTGGAATAAGATTTGAGCGTTAATGATTATTTATTATTCAACTCATCAAAAACCATTAGGGCTGAAGTGTCACTATATTTATGCCCTTTATCCATTAGGTTAATATATCTGTCGTAAACTTCTTGAGTAAAAGTTAAATTAGTTTGATTTCCTTTAGCTTGATCCAAACAATATCCTAAATCTTTTACCATCCACTTGATTGCAAAACCAAAATCAAACTCTCTTTGGTGCATTGTTTTACCCCTATTTACCATTTGCCATGATTGTGCTGCTCCACCAGAAATAGCTGCTAACAATTTATCCATATCTAAATTTTCTGATTCAGCAAAAAGTAAACCTTCGGATAGCCCTTGCAATAATCCAGCAATACAAATTTGATTAACCATTTTCGCGAGCTGACCAGACCCAACCTCTCCCATCAAAGTTATACTTTTTGAGTATGTTCTCATGATTGAATCACACGATTCTAAAATATCCGGATCACCTCCAGCCATCACACTTAGAACACCATTAACAGCGCCAGCCTCTCCGCCACTTACCGGGGCATCAATAAAATTAATGTCCTTAGACTTCAAAGACTCATCTAGATGCTTAGCAAGTTTACAAGAAGTAGTTGTATGGTCAATGAAGATAGACCCGCTTTTGAGAAAAGGCAACATGCCATCGTCTGAAAAAACAATTTCCATCATATCTTCATCCCTTCCAGTGCATGTGATAACCACATCAGCATCCGATACTGCCTCTTCAATAGTTTGGGCCACCCTTCCTTGGTATTCATCACCCCACTTGGCAGATTTTTCTAGTGACCGATTAAAAACACATACATTAAATAGACCGGAATTTGATAGATGTCCTGCCATTGGATAACCCATCGTTCCTAAACCGACAAAAGTTACATTTTTTTTGCTGCCCATATGTGCACCTTATTTTTTGTTAAATTACTATGAATTATACGACAATGTGTACTATACTAAATCGCCAGTTAAACCAAAATGTCTTCCATATGACTGAACCCAATTACTGGCAAGAATCCAAAGCATTTTTATCTAATGCTGACCCTAGTCTAGCAAAGTTATTCTTGAGATATGCAGACTATAATATTTCCTCTCGGGGTGAAGCATTAGAAACATTACTTAGGTCCATAGTTGGTCAACAAATATCTGTCCAAGCAGCTGCGAGTGTATGGGGGAAGTTAGCCAATAAAATTGGCAAAATAAAGCCAGAAAATGTACTTTTATTGAGCTTCGAAGACCTAAGAACGTGCGGCCTATCTAAGCAAAAGGCTCAATACATTATTAATATTTGTGATCATTTTATGTCTTTCTCAATTAAAGATCATTCATATTGGGAAGGTCGATCATTCGAGAGCGTTTATCAAGAATTAATCACAATTAAAGGAGTTGGGCCTTGGACTGCAGAAATGTTTGGTATGTTTTATTTACTCGAGCCAGATATCTTTCCAATCAAAGATATTGGAATTATCAGAGCTATGAATCAAATCTATGGGCAAGGTAAAACTCTTAGCAAGGATAAGATTATTGAAATTTCTGAACAATGGAAGCCATATAGAAGTGTTGCTTGCTGGTTTCTATGGAAATCGATCGACAGTGAGGATGTTCAATACTAAGATTCTAAAGCCTTAACAACAAGATCGCCCATTTCTTCTGTTCCAACTATTTTTGTACTATCCCCAGCAATATCTCTTGTTCTGTATCCTTGATCCAAGACATCACTCACAGCAGAATCAATTTTATCAGCCAGCTCTCCTTGGTTAAGTGAGTATCTGAGCATCATAGAGACAGACAAGATTGTTGCCAATGGATTTGCAATATCTTTGCCAGCTATATCAGGTGCAGAACCATGAATAGGCTCATACATACCAAAGTTATTTTTATCTAATGATGCTGAGGGCAGCATCCCGATGGAGCCAGTCAGCATTGCTGCACAATCGGACAAAACATCTCCGAAAAGATTGCTCGTAACCATGACGTCAAACTGCTTTGGATCTCTCACAAGTTGCATAGCTGCATTATCAACGTATAGATGTGTGAGCTCTACATCAGAATATTCTTTTGACACTTCTTCCATCACATCTCTCCAAAGCTCGGACACCTCAAGAACATTTGCTTTATCCACAGAACAGACTCTTCTTCCTCTCTTTTGCGCTATTTGAAAAGCAGAATGCCCAATTCTTGCAATCTCAGATTCATAATAGGTCGCAGAATTGACTCCAAATCGCTCACCATTTTTGATTTCAACTCCCCTAGGCTGTCCAAAATAGATACCTCCAACAAGCTCACGAACAATCATTAGATCAAGTCCAGACACAATCTCATTCTTAAGGCTTGATGCAGAAGCGAGTTGTGGATATAGAATTGCTGGTCTTAGATTTGAAAAAAGTTCTAGCTCAGAACGTATACCCAACAAGCCTCTTTCTGGCCTAAGGCTTCTTTCTAGTGACTCCCATTTGGGCCCACCAACAGCTCCCAGCAAAATTGAGTCGCATTCCCTTGCAATCCTAACAGTCTCATCAGGAAAAGGTGACCCCGTTTCATCATAAGCAGCGCCTCCAAGAAGACCATTAACAAGAGTCATCCCCATAGCATGATTCCTGTTTAATGAATCTATGACTTTAACAGCTTGAGCTATAATCTCTATCCCGATGCCATCGCCAGGAAGAATGAGTATTTTTGACATTTTAGTTTCCTAATATACGTTTATAAATAAAATTAGCTGAAGTTATATTTCAACCATATCGAAGTCTTCCTTGCCCGAGCCACAAACAGGACACTCCCAGTCTTCAGGAACATCTGACCAGGCCGTTCCAGGATCAATTCCTTCATCTGGAGCGCCTTTCTCCTCATCATATATCCATCCACACATGGTACATTGAAATTTTTTCATAATAAGTTTTATCAACAGGAAAATTTATTAGTGCTGGTAAACTCCATTGCAAGATAATTATACATTTTGTTCATGATATATTGAGAATCAAAATTGATTGCTAGTTTCCACATTAGAACTAATTTGAGTGGTGTTAGAAAATACAGTATAAAATACTGCAATGCTCAAAATTTATAATACTCTTAGCAAGAAAAAGGAAGAGTTCCAACCGATTGATGCGAACCAAGTTGGAATTTATGTGTGTGGTATGACCGTTTATGACTTCTGTCATATGGGCCATGCTAGGGTAATGGTGATGTTTGATGTCATAACAAGGCATTTGAGACGAAACTTTCCTAGTGTAAAGTACGTAAGAAATATCACAGATATTGATGACAAGATCATCACAAGAGCGATTGAAAATAATGAGGATATTTACTCATTAACCAACAGGTTCATCGATGCAATGCATGAAGATGAAAAATCTTTAGGTGTTTTAAGTCCAGATATCGAGCCTAGAGCTACTGATTCAATTGACAAGATGATTGAAATGATAGAATCACTTTCAAATAAAGGACTCGCTTATCAAGGAACTAACGGTGACGTATTTTATTCAGTAAGAAAATTTACAGAATATGGGAAACTATCTGGAAAAAACTTAGACGACCTGATGGCTGGTGCCAGGGTTGATGTTGAAAGCCATAAAAAAGATCCACTTGATTTTGTTCTTTGGAAAAAAGCTAAATCTGATGAACCTAGCTGGGAATCACCCTGGGGTAACGGTAGGCCCGGTTGGCATATTGAATGCTCAGCAATGTCTAATCATTTCATTTCGAATCATTTCGATATACATGGTGGAGGGATGGACTTGACGTTTCCGCATCATGAAAATGAAATTGCCCAATCAGAAGGCGCTAATAATTGTAAATTTGTAAATACTTGGATGCACGTTGGTTTTGTCAACATTGATGACGAAAAGATGAGCAAATCTCTCAATAATTTTTTTACTATTCGTGATGTATTAAAAACATATGATGGCGAAGCGCTCAGATACTTTCTGATCAGCAGTCACTACCGATCACCTTTAAACTATAGTGAAACAAACATTGAGAGCGCTCAATCAGCCTTACTTAGACTTTATAACGCTATAAAAGGGCTAAATCATCATTCTATTGATCCGGAACTTCTTGAGGTTGACTACGAAACAAGGTTTAATGCGGCTTTAAATGATGATTTTAATACCCCTATGGCTTTGAGTATTCTTTTTGAAATTGCTAAACAAATCAATATAGAAAGAACCACTAATCCCAAAAAGGCCAGTGCATTATCAAGCCAACTTGTCAAGCTTGGAAACTACATTGGTATACTAAATCATAATGCTGATGAATACTTAAAGCAAGGATCAGAGCTGTCTGAATCTGAAATCTCTAAAAAAATTGATCAAAGAGAAGCTGCAAGAAATTCTAAAGACTTTGCTATGTCAGACCAAATCAGAGATGAACTTTTGGAGCTTGGCATTATTCTTGAAGACAGTGCAAATGGGACAACTTGGCGAAGAAAATAATATAGACCTAGATTGGAATCAAATTGATACAATCCTGCTGGACCTTGATGGAACTATCTTAGATTTAAACTTTGATTTAGAGTTTTGGTTGGAATATGTTCCTAAGATTTACTCAAAAAAAAATAACATCAGCTATGAGAGAGCTAAAGAAATAATCATATCAAAGATTAATTCTCAAGAAGGGAAGCTTACTTGGTATTGTCTAGATTATTGGGAAAAAGAACTTGAATTAGATATCATGAAACTCAAGACTGACATCTCTCACTTGATTCAAGTTCATGATCATGCATTAACATTTCTTCAACGTGTGAAAGAAAAAAATAAGCGCATTTATCTAGTTACAAATGCCCACAGAAAAGGCATTAAACTCAAAATGAAAATGTCTAAAATCGAAGGTTTTTTTGATCAAATTATTTCTTCGCATGACTTTGGTGTTCCAAAACAAAAGCAAAAATTTTGGAAAGAGCTTGACAAGCAAATCGATTTAAACAAAGAAAGAACAATCTTTTTTGACGACTCTCTTGATGTTTTGGAGGCGGCTGCTAAATTCAACATAAGAGATGTTATTGCAATTAATAAACCAAGCACTAAGATCGCCAAAAAGAATATACCTGGATACAGGAATATTGAAAATTTTTATGAAGTGACGCCACAATAAATAAGGTGTCATTTTAAATTGCAATTTTGCAATGAAACAAATTGTAACAAACGCATAAAGTATGCAATCTAAAATGTAAATTAATCTATTTAAACAAAACTTTAGAATTATTGAATACTGTATTAATACCAAATGTTATACTTTTTCCTAAGTCTGAAGAAAATCTGTATGCGCCATCAACTTTGCATACTTAACTCTTAACCTTTAATAACAAAATAATTATGAAAAATGCCTTTTACGCACAATCCGGTGGGGTAACTGCTGTAATCAACGCATCTGCCAGTGGTGTGATTGAGACAGCTAGAAAACATTCAGACAAAATTGGTACAGTTTATGCCGGAGAGAATGGAATTATTGGAGCTTTAACTGAAAACCTAATTGATACCTCTCTAGAGTCGGATGCTGATATTGCAGCACTTAATCATACACCCTCAGGCGGTTTTGGATCTTGTCGCTACAAGATGAAATCGCTCGAAGCCAACAGAGCTGAATATGAACGCTTGATAGAAGTCTTCAAAGCCCATAATATTGGTTATTTTTTCTACAATGGTGGAGGTGACTCAGCGGATACTTGCTTAAAAGTTTCTCAATTATCAGAGAGTATGGGGTTCCCAATTCAAGCAATTCACATACCCAAAACTGTAGACAACGATTTGCCAGTCACCGATAACTGCCCTGGCTTTGGATCTGTTGCGAAATATATTGCTGTTTCCACAATGGAGGCTAGCTTTGATGTTGCCTCAATGGCAGAAACGTCAACAAAAATCTTTGTTTTAGAGGTTATGGGGCGTCATGCAGGCTGGATAGCCGCGGCTGGTGGGCTGGTAGACTCATCAATACCTGTGGTCATTTTGTTTCCTGAGGTTGAATTTGACAAAGAAAAATTTTTAGCTAAGGTTGATAGTAATGTTAAAGAGTTTGGATATTGCACAATAGTTGTTTCAGAGGGTACTAAGTGGCCTGATGGCTCATTCCTTGCAGAACAAGGCACCCGTGATGACTTTGGTCATGCTCAACTCGGAGGAGCAGCACCTGTCGTAGCGAATATTATTAAACAATCTCTTGGATACAAGTTTCATTGGGCAGTGGCAGACTATCTTCAGCGTTCAGCAAGACACTTGGCTTCTAACTCTGATGTTGAACAAGCATATGCCCTTGGTAAAGCTGCAGTCGAAATGGCCCTTGATGGAAAGAATTCAATCATGCCATCTATCGTAAGAAAATCAAATAATCCATATCAATGGGAAATTGGCTATGGTGAATTAAAGGACATCGCAAATGTTGAAAAAATGATGCCAGAAAATTTTATTTCAAAAGACGGATTTTCTATAACTAATTCATGTCGTGAATATCTTCTCCCACTTATTGAAGGTGAAAATTATCCACCGTATAATAATGGTTTGCCGGAATATGTAGTAATGAAAAAAATTAAGGTAAACAAAAAGCTACCTCCCTTTGAAATATAAACAATTAGTGCTCGTATGAATATTATTTTGTTGGGCCCACCTGGTGCAGGAAAAGGCACTCAGGCGGCACATATTTGTGAAAAATTTAATATTCCCCAGATTTCAACTGGTGACATGTTGCGTGCGGCGGTAAATGCTGGCTCACCGATTGGTTTAGAAGCAAAAAAAACAATTGATGCAGGAAAGCTGGTATCTGATGAACTGATTATTTCCCTTGTTAAAGAGAGAATTCATTTGCCTGACTGCCATAACGGTTATTTACTTGATGGATTTCCTAGGACAATTAATCAAGCCAATGCTCTTAAAATAGAGGGTATTTCAATTAACTATTGTGTTGAAGTTAAAGTTCCAGATGATGATATCGTCGAAAGAATGTCTGGTCGTCGTGTCCATTTATCTTCAGGGAGAACATACCATATTAAATTTAATCCACCTAAAGAGGCCAACAAGGACGACATTACCGGTGGCGAACTAATCCAAAGAGTGGATGATAGTGAAGAAATAGTCAGGGGTCGACTGAAAATTTACCATAAACAAACCGAACCTCTAGTTAAGTATTATCAAGCTGATTCTGATAACCCTGAAATTGGCACAAAATTTATAGCTATCGATGGTGTCGGGACTCTTGAAGAGGTCAAAGATAGAATTTCAACTGCACTTTCAAGTTAATACGCTCTTCTAAAGATCAATTTTAAACTTGACTCTCTTGGTTCCATCTTCAGAGCCCTTAACCAAGACTTTATCGTTATTAATATCGTAGGTTAAAGAATCACCACTAAATGAATCAAAGCCTTGGACTAGATAAGCATCACCCACTAAAAAAATCATCCCTTCGTTGACATCATAAGTAATCAAGGTAGCCGTAGCCTCAATAAATCGCGCCTGATTTTCTTGGCTTTGAATATACTTCGCAGGCTTTTGGAGTGTACCTTTTGCTACCATCGTTTCAACACCATCAGCGTTGGTTTGGACCTGAATAATTTCAGCAGTCATTATCAAAGAACCTTGCTTGACTTCGGCGTCACCAATAAACTCATTGAACCCCGTAGTCTCATCCACCATGACTGATTCAGCCTCTATCTCTATTGGCTGATCAGCATCTTCAGATAATGCAAATGCAAAAGTTGAGAAAAATATAGCCAATAATAAAATCAATTTATTCATAAATCGCTACGACCTCATCAGTTAGTTTAAGTTTCTTAGAAATACCATCATAATGCATTTTTTTTGCCTTTATGTCAACAGTACTTGACTGAAAATGACTGGGTGAATTCGACATAAAAATCTCACCGCCATTTGACTGATCAATCATCAAATCATAACTCTTAAGAGAGCTTCCAGACCCATCTAAAATATCAACATTACCAAGAAGTTTTGTGAGCTCAGAGTTCATATTGATATTGATACCGTTGTCAGCATTTACAACACTTTGATTTGAGCGATAGACAGTAGGCTCTTTACTGATATATTCTTTCATGCCATCTGCTTGATTAATAAATAAATCCTTAGTATTAATTGTTGCTCCCGTGTCTTGAAGAATCTGAACCTCTCCATTCAAATTCATTATGTCCTTATCAAGATTCATATCCATACCTTCAGCAATAATTTTTGCAGTTTCACCCAAATATACAATCTTCCGGTTACTATTGATTTGACCATCTTTGACAACCAGTAGCTCGGTATCAATCTCGTGTGAAATGCCACTGAGAGTTTTAATCTCCACCTCTCCAATAAAGTGAATCGAACCAGATTTGAAAATAACTGCACGATTAGACTTCAAAGTTAAACTCTCCTTTTGAAATTCATCAAAGGTAGTTACTTTTACAGTTTCTAGTTGAACTGGAGCATTCTTAAAACTTTTATATACATCTGCCTCAATAGTATGCAATAGTACCTGATCATTTGAATACTCTTTGATAATAAAATTATCTATTTTTTCGAGATATGGTGTATCTTTATCCTGAGTCTCGACCACGTCCACGTCAGAAGTGGTTTTTTTTAAGACAGAAATATTGACTATATTATCTTGAAATATCCAAAGAATAGCTACCAAGACTATAATGAAAATTAGAAATGATTGAATTTTCTTAGTTTGAAAAAGTCCCATACTATGCTAAATCAAAGAATACAAGGGTTATACGGAATTACTCCAGACAAGGACCTTAATATCGACCTTATTGAGAATGCAATTAAAAAACATAATATCAAAATTCTCTCATGGGATTCACATTGGGCAATCTGACATAGATGCAAAATCCGCAAGAGAAATACTAGGAGATAAATATATTATTGGTGTGACTTGCCATAATAGCTTAGAGCTTGCTCTTGAGGCTGAACTAAATGGTGCTAACTACATTGCTTTAGGAGCAGTCTTTAAATCAAGAAATAAGCCTGAGGCTATTCATTGTTCTCTTTCAAGAATCAAAGAAATTAAAAAAAATATTTCTATTCCTATAGTTGGTATTGGAGGTATAAATCTGAATAATCAACACCTTGTATATCAATCTGGATGTAGTTCAGTAGCGATGATTGACGGTCTTTTTATCAGTTAGATCTGTGGTTATCTTGATATGAATAACCGCCCATTAAACCTTTTTTTGAAAGAACCAATTGCCATAATTGATTTCTTCTTGCGCGAAAAGTGCCAGCACACATTAATAAATAATATTCCCACATGCGCTTGAATCTCTGATCATATTTATCTTTCAAGCTTTCATAATTTTTTTGAAAATTTTCATTCCAAGCCATAAGGGTTGGATCATAGTATTGTCCAAAATTATGCCAATCCTCTACAACAAATAAACCTTGTAAAGATTTACTTATCTGAGCAGGTGAAGGAATCATTCCATTAGGAAAGATATATTTGTTTGTCCATGGATCTGTTGATCTTGAAGGCGTATTTCTTCCAATGGTGTGAAGTAAGAAAAGCCCTTCACCCTCTAAACATCTCTGAGCAACCTGCATATAATTTCTGTAGTTTTTGTATCCTACATGCTCAAACATTCCTATAGAAACGATAGCATCGTACTTTGTATTCAACTCTCTATAGTCCTTCAGTTCAAATTTGGTCTCTAGGCCTATACAAGAGCGCTCTGCATAATCCATTTGCTCCTTGGAGACTGTCACTCCATGTTCCCAATAACCGCATGAGTAGTTCATTCCTTGATCAAGCATTAAGGAAAACAAATCATTACCCGTATCGTAATGCTCCTCACCAACTATATAAGCACGCTTCTTTGACTGAGCATTTAAAAAGTAGGCCTTTAAAACATGCGCAAGAAACGCAGGATTTTTAACTTTAACTTGTTTATCAATCCTACCCCGGAGCATTTGGTAACAAAATTGATCCAGTGATTCACAGTCCCACCAGCCATCCATGTAGCTTTCGCCAAGCCCTAACGACTTTCCAGATAGAACGCGCGAGTAAAAAAGTTCATTATGTACTTGAATATCAAATGGACGAGAGCCATTAACTTGAATATCTACTGACTCTAATAGATCAGTTACTGTTTTTTTAAAATCGGCCAAATCTTAGAAATACCTTACCCCATTTCGAATAAATCTTACCATAGAACAAATCAATTTGGAAATGTCTCATAGTCAGATAAAATTTTGATTAGGCTCTTGATTTAATAAGCGATATAACACTTAAAAAGAATATTACTAGAAACCAAATAAAAGACCACCCAGCCATGCTAAGACCTAAAAACTGCCATGGAATCTCTGCACAATTACCATCGCCCATAAATAATGCATTTAATACATCAGCAAAAGGGAAAACATCAATAATGTATTCCAAAGGGGGGCCGCATAATGGGACCTCATCCTCTGGCAGTCCTTGCAACCAGATCTGACGACCAGAAATCCAAATTCCAGCTATAGCAAAAAGAGATATCAAAAGTGAATAGACTCTGCTTATAGTGACTCCCGGATTTTGAAGAAAAGATACAAAAGAGCTTATACCGATAAGACAATAAAAAAACTGCTGCGTAATGCATAGGGTGCATGGCTCAAGTCCTAAAATCTTCATACTGTAAGCCGCATAACCAAGAAGTGATCCAACAATTAGAAAAATAACTAAGTTAATTTGACGTGATGAAAAGCGGGCTATTGAATAACTCATTTAAATTTCCTTAATTTAATCTTTGCCATACCTAGCAACCCTCTCTGGGTCATCTAGCTTAGGTCTTGAGAAAAACTCATTAATCATCGGCACAAAAAACTCTAAAGGCTTTGATTCATAATTGGGGTCGAAGCAATTCTGGTCATAGACATGACAAAATTTTACTGCATCGTCATACCATGGATTGTCTGCAAACGCTTCTCTTGCATTTCTGTCTCCGCCAGAGAAGTGAGCGTAATAGTACATTTGAAAGACACCGTGGTGCTTAACAATCCAATATATTTTTTCGGATACAAAGGGCCTAAGAATAGCAGCAGCCATTTCAGAATGAGAATAGGGCGCAAGAGGGTCGCCAATGTCATGGAATAATACTGCCATCACCATTTCTAAGTCTTCTCCTGCCAAAAAAGCTCTAGTTGCTCCTTGAAGTGAGTGCTCTAATCGACTAATTTGATAACCTGACAGAGAACAATCTAGGGCTTTTAAGGCATCGATGAGACGCAAAGGTAAGTCTTGAACATACTGATTTTCAAGCTCATCAAGAAAGGCATACTCCTCTGACGTTCCATCCTCCATGCATATAAAATTAACTTTATCCATGGCTCTCATCTTACAGTAATATTGATCCTAAATTCTTTTAGCGCTGTCCTTGATTAAACCTGAGACATAATGTGAAAATGAATGCCTAACCATCATAAAGACATTCTTTTTATCACGATAAACAAAGACTGGTGCTTGCCCAAAAGTAGTTGAAACAGCTTTTCCATCTGTTAGAGCTCCCTCAAGATCATAGCTCATCCATCGACTTAAAAATTCATTAGTTTTCGGTCCTTTAAACTCAAGAGTGCCATATGCAGCAGAATTATCAGTAATTGAGACTCCCAACGGTAGCTTGAAAAACTTCTGTTCTATTTGATGCATTTGCGGAGAATTAAGTGAAACCCAAAACTCATCTGGACTGATCCAAAAGCACTTTAAATCGGCATCACCAGTTGTCATTTGTAATGTGCCTGGTAGCTCGATATTAAAAATGTCCTTTGCGGCTTTGATATTCTTTTTTGAGTCTTTAGATGTTCTTAGGATAAGCAGAGATTTGCCTGTAATTTCCTGACAACTGATATCATCTTGATTAACTAAAAAACCTGCTTCATCAACAAGCGGATTAAAAGTTGATCTAAATTCTGGCTCTATATTTTCAATACTATTTTTACTCATTGCCATCGACCTTGTCACCATTAACATCATAAAAAATACTACTAGAAACTTCACACGGTATTTCTTTCAAACCTTGCTTTTCTTGAACTATCTTTACAAGAACGGTATCAGACATCTTTGAAAGACCGTCTTTGAGTTGGGCCAATGCAATTGATCTTCCTAATGCGGGACTGTAGTAACTTGAAGTTACGTAACCAATTGAGACGCCCTTGTTACTGATAATATGTGCACCCTCCGGTAGAACGACCTGGTTATCTTTTGTCAGCAAGCCTACCAACTGCAATCTATCCTTTGAATTTAGAGCGGAAATACTAAAAGACCGGCGCCCTATATAAGAAAAAGGCTTATTTTTTGCAAGAATCCAGTTC
>LURN01000026.1 GCA_001628405.1 Candidatus Thioglobus sp. REDSEA-S12_B1
CTAATATAAATGATAAATTAAGCGCCTTAGAATACATGTAAATCCTTATAAGTTGAGGCAAGCTATTTTAGAGAGTTTAATGCTCGTCTGATTAAAAAATTCAAAAAATGTATACGTGTTGTATTTGGTCATTGAATCTTTTTTTTCAAGCCTAGTGGAACAATTTATTTGATTTAAATTTAGTATTGAAAAAAGTTCAATCAAAATTGAGAATAAAGGCCAATAAATACTTGGTAAATTGCACAGAAACAGGTATCATTTGGTTGCTTTTTTTATTTGCACTTGCATTTAATTAAAAGGCTCCTATATACAGGACAATTATTTACGCATTTACTATCCATTTATTTTTAGTGGCTTTTGAGTGTTACGATTAAGGATTAATTCGGAGAATCTATGAAATTATTGTTGACTTTTACCGGCGCTATTTCAGCACTATTAGGCTCAAGGGCTGCTTTTGCAGAATACACGCTCAATATGACCAAGGGGATAACCGACATTAGTTATGACATTTACTGGCTTCATATGATGGCATTTTGGGTTTGTGTGGCGATTGGAGTTGTGGTTTTTGGAGCGATGTTTTATTCAATTTTTACCCACAGAAAATCGAAAGGCGCTAAAGCTGCAAATTTTCATGAGAGCACAACAGTAGAATTTATTTGGACAGGAATTCCAATTTTAATTCTTATCGCAATGGCGATACCAGCTTCAAAAACCCTAATCGATATAGAGGTTTTAGACAAGGCTGATATGACGCTTAAGGTCACAGGAATCCAGTGGAAGTGGCAATACGACTATCCTGAAGAAGGAATTAGTTTTGTGTCAAATCTTTCGCAGTCATCAAGAGACGCCATAAATGCATCGCCAGAGAAGCGTGAAGCCCTTAACAATAATGAAGACCCTTATCTTTTGTCTGTAGACAATAGAGTTGTTCTACCTGTTGACACAACAGTCAGGTTCTTAATTACTTCGAATGATGTAATCCATAACTGGTGGGTTCCAGAGTTCGGTGTTAAGCAAGATGCTAACCCTGGTTTTATTAACGACGCTTGGGCAAGGCCTACTAAGATTGGAACATACAGAGGCCAGTGTGCTGAGCTTTGCGGTAAGGATCATGGCTTCATGCCAATTGTTGTAGATGTTGTTTCAAAAGAAGATTATGCGCTGTGGGTTGAAAGCAAGCAAGCTGAAAAAATTGCTGAAGCTGCAAGTGCAACCAAAGAGTGGACAGAGGCTGACCTGGTAGCAAGAGGTGAGGAAGTATATAACGCCAACTGTTCTGGATGCCACCAGAAAGACGGTTCAGGCATTCCAGGGGTTTTCCCTGCAATGATTGGATCAGAGGTAACGAATGGCCCTGCTGATTATCAGATTGGGATGGTTTTAAATGGTTTAGGGGGTATGCCAGCATTTAAGATGCTCAGTGATACTGATATTGCATCGGTAATCACCTATGAAAGAAGGTCTTTTGGTAACAATGGATCAGTTGTTCAACCCTCAGATGTTACATCTGCACGTTAATTTAAGGAGAAATACATGAGCTCAACTACAACGGCAGCAGCACACGACGATCACCATCATGGCCCTGAAAAAGGCCTTTTAAGGTGGGTAAAGACAACTAACCATAAGGATATCGGAACTCTATATCTATGGTTCTCATTTATAATGCTTTTGGTCGGAGGCGCCTTTGCAATGGGCATCCGCTCCGAGCTTTTACAACCTGGTTTGCAGCTATTTGAACCACAGGTTTTCAATCAGCTGACTACAATGCACGGCTTGATTATGGTTTTTGGAGCCATCATGCCAGCGTTCGTTGGTCTTGCAAATTGGCTTATACCGATGATGGTTGGAGCTCCCGATATGGCGCTTCCAAGAATGAATAACTGGAGTTTTTGGATTCTGCCGTTTGCTGGTGCAATTCTTTTGAGTACGTTCTTTATGGAAGGTGGCGCCCCTGCTTTTGGTTGGACATTTTATGCGCCGCTTTCAACAACTTTTGCTCCTGACTCAACAGACTTTTTTATCTTTGCAGTCCACTTGCTCGGCTTCTCTTCGATTATGGGTGCAATCAATATTATTGCAACAGTTCTAAACATGAAGGCGCCTGAAATGAGGCTTATGGATATGCCGCTTTTTGTTTGGACTTGGCTAATCACTTCTTTCTTGCTAATTGGAGCCATGCCAGTTTTAGCTGGAGCAGTAACAATGATGCTTACAGACAGAAACTTTGGAACAGCGTTCTTTGATGCAACAGGTGGCGGCGATCCGGTCATGTTTCAACACATATTTTGGTTCTTCGGACACCCAGAGGTATACATCATGATATTGCCTGCCTTTGGTATTATTTCGCACATCATTCCTACATTTGCTAGAAAGCCTTTGTTTGGTTATACCTCAATGGTTTATGCGACTGCATCTATTGCCTTTTTGTCATATATTGTATGGGCGCACCACATGTTCTTGACTGGCATGCCTGTTGCAGGAGAGCTCTACTTTATGTATGCAACAATGTTGATTGCGGTTCCTACAGGCGTGAAGGTGTTTAACTGGGTGGCAACGATGTGGAAGGGTTCAATGACTTTTGAAACGCCAATGCTTTGGGCGTTGTCTTTTGTATTCTTGTTTACAATCGGCGGCTTCTCCGGACTCATGCTTGGAATAGCTCCTGCCGACATTCAGTATCACGACACATACTTTGTTGTAGCTCATTTCCACTACGTTCTTGTAACTGGAGCCTTGTGGGGGATTATTGCGGCTGTTTTCTATTGGCTACCTAAGTGGACTGGAAAAATGTACAACGAGAGACTAGCAAAAATCCATTTTTGGATCGCTACGATTTCTGTAAACATCACATTTTTCCCTCAACATTTCATAGGTTTAGCGGGCATGCCTCGTCGAATTCCTGACTATGCTCTTCAGTTCGCTGACTTTAACTATATTTCATCAATTGGTTCGTTTGCGTTTGGTCTTTCATTTATCTTGTTTACCTACATTATTGTCGATTGTATTCGAAACGGTAAGCCAGCTGTTGCAAGGCCATGGGAGAGCGCAAAGGGCCTAGAATGGACTTTGGCTGCGCCAGTTGCTTATCACACTTTTGATGAGCCGCCGACAAGAGCCGAAATTTTGGCTGAGTCACAGCACAGTTGATGACGGATAAAAAAAATAATAAAGGGGCCGCAAAAACAGCTTTAATAGTCGGCATCGTTGCAATAGGAGTATATGTAGCCACTATATTACTGAATGGCTAGTATGGAAAGAAAAAAGATTTCAAAAGGGTTTTGGATAAAGCTTGTATCCGTTCCTGTTTTAATGTTCTTTTTTGCCTACGCTATGGTGCCAATATATGATGTATTGTGTGACCTAACTGGTTTTAATGGTAAGACAGGTACTGTGGAGACAGAACAGCAGTATCAGGTAGATGAAGATCGTTTAGTAACGGTAAGTTTTTTCGCGTCAACGAGTCCTGGTTTTCCAGTTCAGTTTGCGCCTAAAGAGACCTCAATGGAGGTTGTGCCTGGAAAGTTTTATAACACCAGCTACATTGCCAAAAATACGACAGATCAGGTCATTTATGGCCAAGCAATACCAAGTGTAGCGCCGACAGATGCGGCATTACACTTTAAAAAATTAGAGTGCTTCTGTTTTGTAAAGCAGGGCTTTCAGCCAGGAGAAGAGGTTGAGATGGCGCTTCGTTTTGTGGTTGAGCCAGAAATGGAAGAATGGATTAAAGACGTTAGTTTGTCATATAATTTTTATAAGTTAGACAGTTAAAAAAAGGAAAAGAAAATGAGTAATGAAAAATATTTTGTCCCTCATGGAACATACTGGCCAATCATAGGGTCGATTGGTATCTCTACGCTTTTTGTAGGGTTTGCAAATCAAATGCACGATGTGAGCTGGGGATGGCCAGTGATGGTTTTAGGTTTCGCAATTATTGCATTTATGATGTTCGGCTGGCTGGGCACTGTTGTTGCTGAAAGTGTTGGTGGCATGTACAACTCTCAAGTTGATAAGTCTTTCAGATGGGGCATGAGCTGGTTTATTTTCTCAGAAGTGATGTTCTTTGCCGCTTTCTTTGGGGCTCTATTTTATGCAAGAGTTTTAAGTGTTCCTTGGCTGGGTGGGGCAGATAACAATATGTTTACGCCTGAGCTCTGGGAGGGCTTCAAAGCTACATGGCCACTGCTTTCTACGCCCGGAGAGGTTGGACAAAGTGGAGTGGCCTTCTCTACTAACTTTAAATTAGTCGATACATGGGGTCTTCCTGCCATTAATACTGCACTTCTCTTGACTTCAGGTGTAACGCTTACCTATGCGCATCACGCACTAAGAGCTGGACACAGAAACGCCTTAATTGCATGGATGTTAGCAACAATAGCGTTAGGCGTAATATTTTTAGGGTTCCAGATAACAGAGTATGGGCATGCATATCATGACGGCTTAAAGCTAACTTCAGGCATCTATGGCTCAACTTTTTACTTGCTGACTGGCTTTCATGGCTTTCATGTTACGGTTGGGGTTATTATGTTAACAGTAATCCTTTACCGTATTCAGAAGGGACACTTTAGTATGGAAAACCACTTTGCGTTTGAAGGCGTTGCTTGGTATTGGCACTTTGTTGATGTGGTATGGCTTGGGCTGTTTATTTTTGTTTACTGGATATAATGAAGCACTAGTGGTTCAAATAAAGGCCCCTTTCAAGGGGTCTTTTTTTTCAAACATTTAAGGAAGGTTATGAGTTTATTTGTAATTGCAATTCTTTGTTTAATATTTGTTTTTTTAGGGTCTGCTGTTATAGGTCTGCTAAGAGGCGGCAGGGAAGGCTCAGATAGAATGTTTAAAGCTTTAAGAATGAGAATAATCCTGTCAGTTCTTCTTTTTGCTGTCCTTATATTTGCAGGATTTTTTGGATGGATAGAGCCTAATAGTTTTAATCTTTTGCCAACGCAGTAATGAACACTCGGTTTTTAATCCCTGCATTTCTGATAATCGCAACCATCGCTTTTTTGGTTTCATTAGGATTGTGGCAGCTTGATCGTGCAGATCAAAAGCGCACTATAGAGGCTGCAATTGTAAACGCCAATAACGGCCCTGTCGAGCTAATAGCCAATGGACTAGAGCTTTTGGATAAAGAGTATTTTCATGTTCGCCTTCAGGGCAACTATTTAAGCGATAAACAGTTTATATACGACAATCAGATTGTCGACCAGGTTTCCGGATATTATGTATTAACCCCTTTCATCTTAACTGACCAACTGGGCGTTGTTTTGGTTAATCGAGGGTTTATTCCCTGGAACGGCCAAAGAGAAAAGTTGGCAGACATTGCTGTTGATTCGGTCTCAAGAGAAATCAAGGTTCAGGTTTCAAGCCCTATTAAAAGAATGGAGCTAAAGGCTACCGATGTAAGTCGGCAATTTCCAGTGTTGATTCAAGCAATTGACTTTGATGTATTAGAAGAGGTTTCTAAACTTGAGTTCGTTAAGGTCGTTGGCCTTCTTGACCCGTCTTCATCTGATGGCTATGTTAGAAAATGGGAGCCATATACCGGGAGCATAGAAAAGCATATCGGCTATGCTATTCAGTGGTTTTTAATGGCACTAGTGCTCGCAATTATCGGGCTTCGTATTGTGCTTAAGAGGCGCAAAAAATAAACAAATTTTTTGGCCTGTAAAAGATTGCTGAAAAAAAATCCTTTACTGTATAATTTCGCTCTAAGCCGACATAGCACAGTTGGTAGTGCAACTGATTTGTAATCAGTAGGTCCGCGGTTCGAGTCCGTGTGTCGGCACCATTTTTTATGGGATTAAGCGGTCTTATTGGGGCCGCTTTTTATTGCCTGCTCTCTGAGTATAAATTTTTGAACTTTTCCAGTTGATGTTTTTGGAATATTATCAAAAATAAACTTACGAGGGGTTTTGAAGGAGGCCATGTTGTCTCTACACCATTGGCTTAATTCGTTTTCACTGGCTTTAGAGTTTTCTTTGATTTGAACAAAAGCACAAGGCGTTTCTCCCCACTTTTCGTCCGGCATGGCAACTACAGCGACGGCCTCAACGGCTGGGTGCTTATACAAAACCTCTTCAATTTCTATTGAAGAGATATTCTCACCACCAGAAATAATAATATCTTTTGACCTGTCTTTTAATTGGATATAGCCGTCCTCATGAATTACACCAAGGTCTCCTGAGTGGAACCAACCACCCTTAAAAGACTCTTCAGTAGCCAACTTATTTTTAAGATAGCCCTTCATAACGACATTGCCCCTAAACATAACTTCGCCTATAGTTTTTCCGTCTCTAGGAACTGGCTTCATTGTCTCAGGATCCATAACATCTAAAGATTCAAGCGGCAAGTAACGAACACCTTGCCTTGCCTTTAAGGAGGCCTGATCATTTTCATTGAGCTGATTCCAGTTTTGGTGCCATTCATTGACTACAGCTGGCCCGTAGGTTTCTGATAGACCATACAGGTGGGTAATATTAAAGCCAGCAGCTTTCATGCTGGTGAGAACTGACTCTGGTGGAGGGGCTGCGGCAGTAAAAAACTCAACTGTAGTTTCTAGTAATTTTTTTTCAGCAGCACTGGCCGATAGAATGGTTGACATGACTATTG
Organism: Candidatus Thioglobus sp. REDSEA-S12_B1; assembly: GCA_001628405.1. GTDB lineage: Bacteria > Pseudomonadota > Gammaproteobacteria > PS1 > Pseudothioglobaceae > Pseudothioglobus. The sequence goes on from LURN01000026.1 coordinate 6,613, forward strand.
GTGCGCCGCATAAATGGGTAACCTTGTTCTTATAGAGAGACTCCCAGATTGGCGCTGCTCGAACTTGTCTCAAACAAACATGTGTTCCAATAATGGCCGACATGGTCCATGGAAAACACCAGCCATTGCAGTGAAACATGGGAAGTGTCCATAGGTAGACAGAGTGTTTGTTCATAGAGGCAATCATGGCATTGCCTTGTGCTAGAAGGTAGGCGCCCCGATGATGAGAGACAACACCCTTAGGGTTGCCCGTTGTTCCAGAGGTGTAATTAAGAGAAATTGCATCCCACTCATCTTCAGGCATAAGCCACTCAAAGCTTTCATCGCCTTCCAACAAAAAGGATTCATACTCAGTTGCATTAGGCATTGATTCGCTTATCTTGTGTTCGCTATCATTACAATCAATCAGTATTGGACTAACCTTTGCTATCTTGAGTGAGGACTTAGCAGTCTCCAGAAATTCACGATCGACAATAAGTGCTTTAGAATTAGAATGATCTAACTGATAGGCAATTGTCTCAGCGTCTAGTCGCGTGTTAATGCTATGCAATACGGCGCCGCACATTGGAACCCCATAATGAGACTCAAGCATAGCAGGCGTATTTGGCAAAATAACTGAAACAGTATCTCCTCTAACAATGCCCTGTTTTGATAATGCTGATGCTAGTCTCAGGGAGCGCTTATAAAATTCAAGATAGCTTCGTTTTATGGGCCCATGAATTATAGCGGTATGCTCTGGATAGACGTCTGCTGCCCTTTCAAGAAAGCTAAGAGGAGTGAGCGGCTGGTAATTGGCTGGGTTACGATCTAAGTCAGTGTTATATGGGTTGCTCATGCTATGGATTATTTATCTTTCCATTCTGGCTGGCGTTTTTCAATAAAGGCATTTATGCCCTCTTTGGCATCATGTTTTAGCATGTTATCTACCATCACCTTTGAGGCAAACTCATAAGCCTCAGAGAGAGGCATTTCCTTTTGGCTGTAGAAAGCCTTTTTGCCCGTCTCTAGAACCATGCTTGATTTTGATGCGATAAGGCTTGCCAAATCTATAGTTTCTTGGCCTAATGCGTCATCTGCAACAACGCGATTCACCAGTCCAATCTTCTCTGCTTTCTTTGAGTCAATCATTTCACCTGTGAGCAGCATTTCCATTGCTGCCTTGTTAGACACATTTCTTGAAAGGGCAACCATCGGGGTTGAGCAAAATAGACCAATATTAACCCCAGGGGTGACAAATCGAGCCGACTCTCCAGCAATTGCAAGATCGCAGCACGCAACTAGTTGACAGCCAGCTGCAGCAGCAACGCCTGAAACCTCGGCAATGACCGGTTTTGGATGGTTAACAATTTGCTGCATGAGCGCAGAGCAAGATGCAAACACCTTTGTAAAGTATGATTTTCCATCGTCCTCATTTTGCCTGCCTGCTGACATTTGCTTCAGGTCGTGTCCGGAGCAGAAAGCGGGGCCATTCGCTGAAATGACAATTACCTTTACATCTTTATTGTTGGAGGCTTTTTTAAGAGCAGAGCTGATTGAAAACATCATTTCTTCTGAGAGCGCGTTTCTTCTTTTTGAGTCATTAAGTGTCAATCGAAGTACTGAATCAGAAGGAGTGTCTTCAAGCAAAATCGCTATATCTGAATTGTTGTTTTTACCGATGCTCATAATTTAAGCTACATATTAGCAGAATCAGATCGTTTGCTTATTAAATGTTAATGTTGACTTCTACCTCTGAGTCCAGTGTATTGGCAATAAAGCAATACCTATGAGCTCTATCATGCATTTTATCTAGCTCTTCATGACTCACTTCAAACCCAACATCAAACGAGACTACTGGATTTAAGTCAATACGATTAACAACCATTTGTTTTTTACTGTTTTTGCCCAAGTACCCCACAGCATGGTCCTTGTATGAAGAGACCGGCCACTTTGTTTTTGCTGCAAGCGCTAAAAATGTCATCATGTGGCAGCTACTTAGTGATGCAGCAAGTGCTTGTTCAGGGTTTGTGTTTTTTGCAGAGCCTCCCCAGTCTGGAGCAGTATCTGCAGTCACCTTAAAGTGTTCGTTATAGCTAACCTGATGCTCGCTAGAAAATTTTCCAGGTAAGAGTTCAGATTCTTTTCTATTCCAGATTAAATCAACTGACAGTTCTGACATTCATGTTCTCCAGGATTAATAATGAAAGTTTATGATTTAGAAGCAATTTTTTTCTTAGGATCATAGAATGGTTTTTGTACTACCTTGATTGGATAATTTCCCTCAGGTGTTTTGACCTCTCCAGTTGTATCCAAGGCAGAAAATTCAATATCCATAATAGCAAGCGCAATATTTTTGTCAAGACGCGGCGAGTACACTGCAGAAGTTACATAACCTACTTCTTTTGAGCCAGTCATTATTGGCCAATAGGTAGTGTTTGGATGTTCGAGAGGGGGGCACGATATTTCAAGCCCAACTTGGCTTCTTTTAATTCCATCAGACTTGATTTTTTTGAGGGCGACCTTGCCAATAAAATCTGCATCCATTTCAAGATCAACGAGCCTGTCAAGCCCAAGCTCAAAAGGATTAACAGTGCAATCCATATCTGCCTGGTATGAGAGCATACCGCCTTCAATCCGCCTAATTGTTGATGTATGTCCAGGAACTAAGCCCATAGGCTTGCCAATTTTCATAATGTGCTCCCATAGCTCGTTTCCACGACTACCATCGCAAAGATAGATCTCATAGCCTAACTCGCTTGACCAGCCTGTTCTGGAGACGATTAGTTGAATTCCATTAAGCTCAAACTCCTCAAGCCAGTAATACTTTAGGTCGTCAATCCGATCTCCAAAAATAGCCCTAGCAATGTCTCCTGACTTGGGGCCTTGAAGCTGAAGAGGCGAAACATCAGGCTCACATAAATTCACATTGAGACCTGAGTTAACCGCAACTCCCTTGGCCCACATCAGAATATCGCTGTCAGCCAAAGAAAGCCAGAAGTGATTTTCTGCAAGTCTTAATAAAACAGGGTCATTTAATACGCCACCATTCTCGTCAGTAATTAGAACATATTTGCATTGGCCAACAGAACAGTCGGAAAGATTTCTAGGGGTTAATAGCTGAACAAATTGTGCAGCATCAGGCCCCGTAATTTCAACTTGGCGCTCAACTGCAACGTCACAGAGTATTGCGTCATTAACAAGGTTCCAAAAGTTTTGAACAGGGTCTCCAAAGTCTCTCGGAATATACATATGATTGTATACAGAAAAGCCTTTTGCACCCCAGCGAACAGTAGCATCAAAATAGGGGGACTTTCTTACTTGAGTTCCGAAGCTAAATTCTTTTTTCATTGGCGCTACTATGCGTTAAAAGAATTCGCAAATAATACACATTTTCAATGTAGTGCAGGTGTTTTTTGATTGTTTATTTTGGTTTAGACTCTTCTAACTAGGCCTTAAAAGGCCCCAATAAAAACCCTCTAAACTATCGATTCAATTTTAGGCATAAGCCTAATGAGCTCTTGGGTGTATGGATGGTCTGGAGCGTTGAATAATTCTTCAGATTCTTTTGTTTCACAAACGCTACCATTTTTAAGCACTACAATTCTGTTACACATTTGCCTTATGACAGGAAGATCATGGCTGATAAAAAGCATAGTTAGGTGAAGCTCGTCTTGAATATCCTTTAACAAATTTAATATTTGAGCCTGTATGCTGACGTCTAGAGCAGAAGTTGGCTCATCGCAAACTAACAGTCGTGGCCTTGTTGCTAATGCTCTAGCAATTGATATTCTTTGTCTTTGTCCACCAGAGAATTCATGAGGGTAGCGATCCAATGACTGCCTTGTCATTCCAACTATATCTATCAAATCATGAGTATTTTGGATAAGCTCACTTTTGCTAATGTTTTTTTGAAAAAGCTTTATTGGCTCAGCTATGATGTCTCTTACTTTAAACCTTGGATTCAAAGAAGAGTAGGGGTCTTGAAAAATCATCTGAATTTGACCTCTACTGTTTTCAATTTGGTACTTTCTTTTTGAGTTATATAGTGAAAGATTGTTGTAAAAAATTTCACCATTCGATGGTCTTACTAGGCCTGTAATAATTTTAGCTATAGTTGACTTTCCAGATCCAGACTCACCAACCAAGCCTAAAGTTTCACCCTCATATAGCTCAAAAGACACATCATTAACTGCCTTCACAGCTTTGTCATTAGTGTCGTTTTTTGATCCAAATCTAAAGCTGCTTGCCATAGTTTGCTCATCAAAAATTTTAGTTACTTCGCTAAGTTCTAATAATTTTTGATTTTTATTTTCTCTAACCCCCCAGGTTTTAATAATATTTTTCGTTAAATTTTTTGAGTCAGAGGTAATTTCTTTTCCGTCAGGACTAATTAACTTGAATCTGTCGATTTTTTTATTTGTAGGCGGCACTGAAATAACCAAGCTTCTGGCCTCAGTAGACTTAGGGTTTGTTAATAATTCTTTCGTGTCTCCTTGTTCCACAATAACGCCATATCTCATAACAATTACTTTGTTTGTGGTCTCTGCAATCACCCCCATGTCATGAGTAATAATAATTACTCCAAGGTTTCTTTTTTTAGTAAGATCTTTAAGCAATTCAAGGATTTGATATTGAATGCTTACATCTAGAGCGGTTGTGGGCTCATCCGCTATTATTAAATCAGGCTCACAGCTAATCGCTAATGCAATAACAACTCTTTGACGCATACCTCCACTGAATTGATGAGGATAGTCTTCTATTCTCTCTTCAGCGTTATCTATTCCAACCTCTTCTAAGAGTCGTATTGATTTTTTTAATGCCTCTTGATAATCTAAGTCTAAGTGCGTTTGAATGGTTTCAATTAATTGGTCTTTTATTTTAAATAGAGGATTAAGGGATGTTTGAGGATCTTGAAACACAAAGCCAATCTTCTTTCCCCTGTACTTTTGAATGACATCTTCATTGCTTCTTAATTCGTTATCATCGATTTTAATTGAGCCGCCAGTTATTTCTCCAGGCGGGTCAATTAAATTAATAATAGCATTTGCAATAGTGGACTTTCCAGAGCCAGACTCACCAACAATTCCTAAAATTTCACCTCTTTCCAAATTAAACTCAACATCTTTGCTAGCTACTATTGTTTCTTTTCTAGTTGGGTAGCTTATATTTAGATTGTTAACCTGAAGTAGACTCATCTTATTTTTAATTTTGGATTTAAGGCGTCTCTCATCCAATCTCCTAATAGGTTAATAGACAAAGCAAGAATAATTAAAAAGATAGCTGGGAAAAACGTAATCCACCATTCTCCTGAAAATAAAAAGCTATTTCCAAATCTTATTAATGTTCCTAGTGATGGGGTTGTCGGAGGGACTCCGACACCTAAAAAGCTTAATGTGGATTCTGTGATAATTGCTAAAGCCAATCCTATAGTGGCAATGACCAACAGAGGTCTGAGTATATTTGGCAAGATGTGTTTGAACATAATGATAATGTTTGATAACCCTATAATTCTAGAGGCCGAAACATATTCTTTATTTTTCTCAACCAGGGTGGATGCCCTTGAAACTCTGGCGAATTGAGGCCATTCAGAAATACCAATTGCAAAAATTAATACATAAATTGCCATTTCACTATGCATCGATTGAGAAATAATTGACTTCGCTATGCCGTTAACGAGTAAAGCCATTAATATACTGGGTATTGTTAATTGAACATCTGTAAGCCTCATGACAACAATCTCATATCTGCC
>LURN01000027.1 GCA_001628405.1 Candidatus Thioglobus sp. REDSEA-S12_B1
GTAAGAATCCATGAGGCGATTTGAAGTTTGGCTCATTATGAAAAATCCAGAATATGGAAGAGTAGTTGATAATCTTGGCCTATGCACTATCATTACTCCAGACGAATTGAATAGTCTGCCTAGTTTACTAGTGGCCCCAATGACTACATCATTTGAAACATTACCTTCTAGAGTGGAGTGTGTTTTTGAAGGATCAAAAGGTTATATTATGATAGATCAAATCCGAACCATAAAAAAATTATGCTTTATTAAAAAATTAGGTGAACTTGAAAATGATGTTCAAATTAATTTATGCGATCGCATTCAAGAGTTTTTTGCTTACTAACTAGGGCTGTGAGTATAATCATCTCTTTTATAAACTATTCAATTTTGAAATGAAAGCTGCTGAAATCCGACAGAAATTTCTAACCTACTTTGAGAGTCATGGGCATTCAATTCAGCAGAGTGCGCCTTTAGTTCCTCATAATGATAACACTCTGTTATTTGTTAATGCTGGAATGGTTCCGTTTAAAGATTTTTTTACAGGTGCTGCAAAAACGCCTTTTAAAAGAGCAGTTTCATGTCAGAGATGCGTTAGGGCAGGAGGTAAGCATAACGACTTGGATAATGTTGGATATACTGCACGTCACCATACATTTTTTGAAATGCTTGGCAATTTTAGTTTTGGTGACTACTTTAAAAGTGAAGCGATACGTTTCTGTTGGGATTTCTTAACCGTAGAACTTGGCCTCCCAAAAGAAAAACTCTGGGTCAGTGTTTTTGAGGATGATGATGAGGCTGCTGATATTTGGGTTAATGAAATAGGTTTCCCTTTAGAGAGAATTTCTCGATGTGGAGAGAAAGATAATTTTTGGCAAATGGGAGATACTGGGCCATGTGGTCCTTGTAGTGAGGTCTTTTATGATCATGGTGATCATATTGAAGGTGGTCCGCCGGGAACACCTGAGGAAGATGGTGATAGATTTATTGAAATTTGGAATTTAGTTTTTATGCAATTTGACCGTCAGCAAGATGGTGAATTAATTCCACTAAAATCAACCGGAGTTGATACAGGAATGGGTCTTGAGAGGTTGGCAGCCGTTATTCAACATGAAAATAATAATTATGATATTGATAGCTTTAAAGAATTGACTAATTCTGTTGCAGCTCTAGTTCCAAAAGATAAAGGAGTCGAATCAACTAATGCATCAGTGAGAGTTATAGCTGATCATATAAGATCAACCGCATTTATGGTTGTTGATGGTATTACTCCGTCAAATGAGGGAAGAGGGTACGTACTTAGAAGAATAATTAGAAGAGCCATTCGTCATGGCCACAAACTAGGAATTACTGAGATTTTCTTTTACAAGCTAGTATCAGTTCTTTCAAATCAGAACAAGTCAGCCTATCCTGAGCTTTCATCCAATCAGGGTAAAGTTGAACAGACACTTAAAAAAGAGGAGGAGCGATTCATTCAAACGCTTGATACTGGAATGAGTATTCTTGAGAGTGCCATTGAAGACATTTCAGGAACTGAAATCTCTGGCGAAGTAGCCTTTAAGCTCTATGATACTTATGGTTTTCCTGTTGATTTGACAGCAGATGTCGCTAGAGAACGTGGCTTGACAATCGACATGGAAGGCTTTGATGCCGAAATGAATATTCAAAAGGATAGGGCTCGGAAGGCTGGAGATTTTGAATCTAAAAAATCATCAATAGTCATAGAAAATCCGACTGAATTTGTTGGATATGAATACTTTGATAATGATGCTACAGTTACTGCAATCATTAAAAATAATCAGTCCGTAAATGAGCTCAATCAGGGTGAAGAGGCAATTGTAGTCCTAGATCAAAGTAGTTTTTATGGAGAGTCTGGAGGTCAGATAGGTGATCAGGGAACTTTATCAAATGAGAGCTCTCAATTTAATGTGTCTGATACTCAAAAGCAGGCTTCAAATGCCTATGAACACTTTGGCATTTTGGATTCGGGCTGCCTCAAAGTTGGAGATAATGTTAATGCATTGATTGATATTGAAAGAAGAAAGAGCATTATGAGAAATCATTCTGCTACGCATCTTCTTCATGAGTCATTGAGGCTTATACTTGGCGATCAGGTTAATCAAAAAGGCTCTCTGGTTGAGTCTGATAAGCTCAGATTTGATTTCTCTCATGACGAAGCAGTGTCTAAGTCTAATCTTGATGAAGTAGAGGCTCTAGTGAATAACCAAATATTGGGAAATTCAAAGGTAAGCACTGAGGAAACTGATATTGAATCAGCCAAAGAAAAAGGCGCTATGGCACTTTTTGGTGAAAAATACGGGGAAACTGTGCGAGTTCTAACTATGGGAGATAATGATTTTTCTGTAGAGCTTTGCGGAGGGACTCATGTTGAAAGATTGGGTGATATTGGAAGATTTAAAATTATTTCTGAGAGTGGTGTTGCCTCTGGAGTAAGAAGAATTGAGGCAGTTACTGGTCAGGAAGCATATAGGCTTGATAAGGATAATGAGGATAGTTTGGATATGATTGCTAATCTCACAAAATCTAATTCTGCAAATGTGCTTGAAAAAGTAAAGCAGTTGATCGCTAATCAAAAAAATCTTGAGAAACAGATTTCAAGTTTCAAGAAGCAATTGGCAAGTGACCAAGGAAGTGATTTAGCCTCAAGTGCTGAAGATATAAATGGTATCAAGCTACTTGCAACTGAAGTTTCGGGAGTTTCTGCAAAAGATTTAAGAGATTTAGCGGATAAATTAAAAGACAAGCTAGGCACTGCAGTTGTTGTTCTGGCAGTGGTGTCAGGTAAAAAAGTTTCACTTATTTCTGCAGTGACTAAAAATCTCACTGATAAATATCAAGCAGGAGTTATCTTGAACCATGTTGCATCACAAATTGGTGGCAAGGGTGGTGGGAGAGCTGACATGGCTCAGGGTGGCGGAACTGAGCCTGAGAAATTATCTGATGCATTAAATTCAGTCAAAGACTTGATTTGATAAAAAAGTCTTGATGCCCTCTCCAGTATAATTTGACTAATGTACTGGAATCAAATATCTTTTGAAGTTAAAAAACTTGAAGCTGATTTAGCTTCAGAGGTACTAATGGGACTTGGAAGTATCTCAATTACTTATTCTGATGCTCATGATGATGCTATTTATGAGCCTCCACTCGGTGAGACGCCTCTTTGGGAATTTACTAGAATTACAGCGCTTTTCAAGCCTGAAGTTAGTACTAAGCAAATTATTGATTCATTAGGAAAGATCTGTAATATTAAGGTGGACGATACTTTTAAAGTACAAGATAAAATTTGGGAGGAAGAATGTCAAAAAGATTTTCCTTCGATGCAGTTTGGAAAAAATCTTTGGGTATGTCCCTCCTGGGAATCAAAACATTCGATTCCAACCGATGCAATAGTAATCAATATGGATCCTGGCTTGGCATTTGGAACCGGGACCCATCAAACGACAAGCCTATGTTTAGAGTTCTTAGCTGAAAACTCTCCAAATAGTCTAGATGTGATTGATTTTGGATGTGGAACAGGCATTTTAGCTATTGCCGCTGCAAAACTTGGAGCTAAAAGAGTCTTCGCTATAGATAACGACCCTCAAGCCGTAACTGCCAGCAAAGAAAATGCTAAAAAAAATAATTGTGCTGATGTCATAAAAGCTTTTCACTCAGCTGAAATGATTGAATATGAGAAATGTGACCTTTTGATGGCAAATATTCTAGCTAAACCTCTTGTTGAATTACAAACTCTTTTTTCAGAAATAGTAAAACCTAATGGCACTATTCTTTTATCTGGAATTCTTGAACATCAAGTTGAAAACATCTTCGATTGCTATTCTAAAAATTTTAATAATTTTAAAAATACAAATAAGAATGAGTGGTATCGAATAAGTGCTTCAAGAAAAAATTAAGAATCTAGCCAGAAATTATCCGCCTCCGACAGCATTGATGACCTCAACCCTATCATGATTCTTTAACGGGTGTGATTGGTGTTTTGATTTTGGAATTATTGTCTCATTAATTTCGATTGCGATTCGTTTATTCGTGAAACCTAATTGGGCAATGAGGTCTTGAATATTAGAATTCTCTGGAAGAGTTATTTCCTCACCATTAACTATTATTTTCACAAAATTATTGAGTTTATTTGAACAAAACAAATTATAACATTTGTTTGTGAAATTCAAGATAATTTAATAGTAAACACATGGTAAAATTTCCGGTGTTTTGAACCCCGAAAAGGAGTAATACTTTGCCTCAAACTGCCGTACTAGCACTAGAAGATGGCAAAGTTTTTTGGGGAAAATCAATCGGTTCTATTGGTCATACAGTTGGTGAGGTTGTCTTCAATACAGCTATGACTGGTTATCAGGAAATTCTGACAGACCCTTCTTACAGTCAGCAGATAGTAGCGCTTACTTACCCCCATATTGGTAACACAGGAATAAACATCGTTGACGAGGAGTCATCTAATGTTTATGCATCGGGACTAATTATCAGGGATTTACCTCTTGCAGAGAGTAATTGGCGCTCTGAAATGAGTCTTGATAATTACTTAGCTAGTAATAATATAGTTGCCATAGCAAATATTGATACGCGTGCATTGACAAGGCATTTAAGAATCAATGGGGCACTCAAAGGATGCATTATGGCTGGCGATTCAATCGATTCTGATTTAGCTATCCAGAAAGCAAAAGATTTTTCTGGCCTAAAAAATATGGACTTAGCCAAAGTGGTTTCAACTTCTAAAACCTACTCATTTAATCAAGGTACGTTTGATATCGCGAATGCTACCTTTAATAAACAAATTTCAAAGTTTAAAGTCGCTGTTTATGACTATGGTGTCAAGAAAAATATTTTAAGGATGCTTGTAGATAGGGGATGTGAGTTGACTGTTTTTAATGCACAGACATCGTTTGAGGAAATATTAGCTATGAGCCCTAATGGTGTCTTTCTCTCAAATGGCCCTGGAGACCCAGAGCCATGCGACTATGCAATTAGAAATATCTCAAACTTGTTAGAGACAGAAATTCCAATTTTTGGGATTTGTTTAGGTCATCAACTTTTATCTCTTGCATCAGGAGCTAAAACTGAAAAAATGAAGTTTGGTCATCATGGTGCAAATCATCCAGTTCAGGATTTAAGTTCTGGGAGAGTGATGATTACATCACAAAATCATGGATTTGCAGTCTCTGAGAAAGAAATGCCAAAAAATATAGAAGTTACCCACCGTTCATTGTTTGATCAGACCATTCAGGGCATAAGAATTAAAGATAAACCTGCCTATAGTTTTCAAGGTCATCCAGAGGCATCACCTGGGCCCCATGATGTTGGCTACTTGTTTGATGAATTTATTGAGCTTATGTCAAAATGAATTTTATTTACCGATTAATAGTAGTTAAAGATGCCTAAAAGACAAGACATTAAAAGTATTTTGATTATTGGTGCAGGGCCAATTGTCATTGGTCAAGCCTGTGAATTTGATTATTCTGGAGCTCAGGCCTGTAAAGCACTTCGTGAAGAGGGCTATAGGGTTATTCTGGTCAATTCTAACCCAGCTACGATTATGACCGATCCTAAAATGGCTGATGCAACTTACATTGAGCCAATTGAATGGAAAACTGTTGAGAAAATCATTGAAAAAGAAAAGCCAGACGCTCTTCTGCCAACTATGGGAGGGCAAACAGCACTCAACTGCGCATTAGATCTGGATTGGCATGGGGTTCTAAAAAAGCATGGAGTCGAAATGATCGGTGCAAATAAAGAAGCGATAGATAAAGCTGAAGATAGGGAATTGTTTCGTCAAGCGATGCTCAAAATTGGTCTTGACATGCCCAAATCAGCAATTGCTCATAATTTAGATGACGCATTGAAGATTCAAGAAGAGGTTGGATTTCCAACCATTATCCGTCCATCTTTTACTATGGGAGGATCTGGCGGTGGTGTTGCTTTCAATAAAGAACAGTTTGTTGAAATCTGCCAACGTGGTTTGGACTTGTCTCCAACGAATGAGCTATTGATTGAAGAGTCTATTCTTGGTTGGAAAGAGTTTGAGATGGAGGTTGTAAGAGACAACAAAGACAATTGCATTATTATCTGTTCCATTGAAAATTTTGACCCAATGGGAATTCATACTGGAGACTCAATCACAGTTGCACCAGCTCAAACGCTGACTGATAAAGAGTATCAGGTAATGCGCAATGCCTCTCTCAAAGTTCTTAGAGAGATAGGTGTTGATACTGGCGGTTCAAACGTGCAGTTCGCTGTTAATCCCGATGATGGAAGACTGACAATTATTGAAATGAATCCAAGAGTTTCGAGGTCATCTGCCCTAGCTTCAAAGGCTACAGGATTTCCAATTGCAAAAGTGGCCGCTAAGCTGGCTGTAGGATACACACTTGATGAGCTTGATAATGATATAACTGGTGGTAAGACTCCTGCTTCATTTGAGCCTTCAATAGATTATGTTGTTACAAAGATTCCAAGATTTGCATTTGAAAAATTTCCTCAGGCAGATGATCGACTCACCACTCAAATGAAATCTGTAGGTGAAGTCATGGCTATGGGTTCAACATTTCAGGAGTCTCTTCAAAAAGCACTCAGAGGTCTTGAGACTGACAAGTCAGGTTTGGATCCAATAATAGATATTAATGCGGATGACACTAAATCAAAAATTAGAAGTGAGCTTTTATCTGCTGGTGCTGAAAGAATATTTTATTTAGCTGACGCATTCAGAATGGGAATGAGTCTGCAAGATGCGTTTGAGCTATCAAAAATTGACCCATGGTTTTTGAAACAAATTGAGGACATTGTATTGACAGAAAAGTCAATCGAAGGAACTGATCTTAGGGATATTAAAACTGAAAAAATATTTGAGTTAAAGCAAAAGGGCTTTTCAGATAAGAGGCTTTCCGAAATTTTGAATTGCACTGAAGAAGCCTTCCGAAATAAAAGACTAGAACTTGATATCAAGCCCGTTTTTAAAAGAGTGGATAGCTGTGCAGCTGAATTTGATACACAAACTGCATACCTTTATTCAACCTATCAGTCTGAATGTGAAGCTAATCCATCAGATAACAAAAAAATTATGATTCTTGGAGGTGGTCCAAACAGAATAGGCCAAGGGATTGAGTTTGACTATTGCTGCGTTCATGCTTCTCTGGCTCTCCAAAAAATCGGTTATGAAACGATTATGGTCAACTGTAATCCAGAGACGGTATCGACCGACTATGATGTGTCTGACAGGCTTTATTTCGAGCCACTTACACTTGAAGATGTGCTGGAGGTTATCGAAATTGAAAAGCCTGAGGGCATCATTGTTCATTACGGGGGTCAGACGCCACTTAAGCTTGCAAGAGCATTAGAAATGAGCGGTGCCAATATCATAGGAACTAGTCCTGATTCTATAGACTTGGCTGAAGATAGAGAGCGTTTTCAGAAAATGATTCAAAAATTAAATCTTAAGCAGCCTGTGAACGATACAGCTAGATCTCAAGAAGAGGCAGTCGAGATTGCTAATTCAATAGGATTTCCTCTGGTTGTTAGGCCATCTTATGTATTAGGTGGTCGAGCAATGGAAATTGTTTATGATAATGAAAGCCTTGAGCGCTATATGACAACAGCTGTTAAGGTGTCGAATGATTCTCCAGTTCTTCTAGATTCTTTTTTAGATCACGCTATTGAAGTTGATATCGATGTTATCAGTGATGGGGAAGATATTGTGATTGGTGGAATTATGGAACATATTGAACAGGCTGGAATACACTCAGGGGATTCTGCTTGCTCACTTCCGCCTCACTCACTGCCATCAACTGTTCTTGATGAAATGAGAAGACAAGTTAAATTAATGGCAAAAGAATTAAGAGTTGTTGGCCTGATGAATACTCAGCTTGCTTATCAGGACGAAGAGATTTATGTCATCGAGGTCAATCCTAGAGCTTCGAGAACAGTTCCTTTTGTGTCTAAGGCAACTGGAGTACCTCTAGCTAACATTGCTGCAAGAGTAATGGCTGGAATTTCCCTAAAGGAGCAAAACTTTGTAACTGAGATTATTCCAAAACACTATTCAGTCAAAGAGTCAGTTTTTCCATTTAATAAGTTTTTAGGGGTAGATCCATTTTTGGGTCCAGAAATGAGATCTACTGGAGAAGTGATGGGTGTTGGAAAGGATTTTCCTGCTGCCTTTGATAAAGCTTTTCTTGCAGCAGGAGATGTCGTTCCTACTAGTGGAAAAGTATTGGTGAGCCTTAGGACTTTGGATCGTGGAAGATTAGTGGAGCTTGGAGAAAGGCTTATTAATCAAGGGTTTGAGATTGTTGCGACACGCACAAACCAAGAAATCCTCAAACAAGCAGGTCTTAAATGTACAATGGTTAATAAAGTGTCGGAAGGGTCTCCGCATATTGTTGACGCAATTAAAAATGAGGAAATTAGTCTAATAATTAACTCTACGGATGACACTCAAGGCCTTGAAGATGCAACGGTGATTCGATGTCAAGCATTAATTCACAAGATTCCTTGTACGACAACGGTTGCTGCTGCCTTTGCAATGCTAGATGGATTAAAAACTAAAGATAAGTTAGTTGTAAGGTCGTTACAATCTATTCATAACTGATGTATGGAAACAATACCAATAACAGTTCAAGGAGCAAAAACTCTTGAAGATGAGCTAATCAGGCTCAAGGATGAGGAGCGCCCAAGAATAGTTAATGATATTGCCACTGCAAGAGAACATGGCGACCTAAAGGAAAATGCTGAATATCATGCTGCAAAGGAAGAACAAGCTTTTGTAGAAGGAAGAATCCAAGAGATTGAGTCAAAATTATCTCGTCTTCAAATTATTGATGTTA
>LURN01000028.1 GCA_001628405.1 Candidatus Thioglobus sp. REDSEA-S12_B1
AAATTTTCTCTCCAGTATTTCTTGTTCTTTTGAATTTATTGACTATAGAGAAAATCCAATATCTAGAGATTTGTTTAAGAAACTCGAGCAGTCTGTTGGTCTTGATTTGTTGATTAATAAACGCTCAACCTCCTTCAGATCATTAACGGAAGAAGAAAAACAAAGCATTAATTATGAGCTTGTATCTAAATACCCAACACTAATCAAGAGGCCAGTTTTAATTCAAAATGAAAGTGTTTTGGTTGGCTTTAGTGAGAAAAAATATTCAGAATTTTTTTTATCAAGTCACTCTTGACTCTCTAATTCCTTTCTCACCTCATCCATATCAATGGATTTAGCTTTATCCAGTAAATCTTCTAAATCCTTCGCTGTCATTGAACCTGGCTGAGAAAAGATTCCGATTTGCTCTCTAAAGATCATTAAGGTAGGGATTGATCTGATTCCGAAGTGGGCACCAAGTGCTTGCTCTTCCTCGGTATTTACTTTAGCAAAAGTAACCCCCTTTATTTTTTCTGAAGCTTCCTTAAATGTAGGAGCAAATTGAAGACATGGACCACACCAGGGCGCCCAAAAGTCAATAATCACAATATCATTATTGCTTATTGTTTCATCAAAGTTAGATTGAGTTAGCTCAAGAACAGACATATTACCCCCTTATTTGAAATCAAAATGCATTATATCTTTTTTACTAAAATACTGGCTTGTTTTTGCTTAGCTGATAGAATAGCTTTATGAAAATACTTGGCATAGATCCTGGCTCTAGAATTACTGGTTTTGGCTTAATTGAAGCGAATAAACTCAAGTTTTCTTACATCAATAGCGGATGTATCAGGACTAAAGGAGATCTTAATGACAGAATCATTACTATCTATGAGGGAATTAAGGAGATCATTGATAAACATGAGGTTGATATTGTTGTTGTAGAGAGAGTTTTTATGCGCCCTGATAGGCCCAACCCTGATGCTGCAATAAAACTTGGACACGCTCGAGGCGCAATAATTTCAGCTGCTGGTGGAAAGGGTATTCCAGTTATTGATTACACAGCCAACCAAATCAAAAAAGCTGTTGTAGGGAGAGGACATGCCACAAAGGAGCAAGTTTCATTTATGGTGCAACAGCTCTTGAAGCTCAATAAGGCTCCCCAGGCCGATGCTGGTGATGCTCTTGCGGGCGCTATTTGCCATGGGTATCACGCGCTTTAATTTTAACTATAATAAACTTTAACTTGGCCAAACCCTGGAAGCTTTTCGATCGCTGAACTGAGATGTGATTGTATCTCTTCAGTTGAACTATCTTTTAGATAATCTAAAGATAGATAGAAATCAACCAGTATCTCTCCATCTAAATAATGTAGTTGCGTTTTCTCAAAATCATAGTTAATATTTTCAAGCTTTAATGATTGGCTGATTATCTTTAAAGCTTGGGCTCGCTCTGGCAGGTCTTTATATGGGGCATCCTCTTTTTCCTCATCATTTTCAGGGTCTATATGAACAGTAACATCATCCAGTTCATCTATACATTCTTTAGCTACACGCTCAACACTAACACTAATTATATGACCCTCACTAACAGATAAAAAAGGGTTGACCTGAACGTGAACATCAGCAGATTTTCTATGTCCAACCTTTCTTGTTCGAAGGGTGTGTACACTTTTAACTCCTTTAATCTCAGACAGAGCAACATGAAGCGCCTTGATATCTTCTTGGTCAATAGAGGTATCCACTAGCTCTTTGGTTGCTTCAAATCCAAGCTGCCAGCCGATGTAAATAATTAATAGCCCAACAACCATTGCTGCAACACTATCGAGAAAGAAATATCCATTAGTGGCGCCAATAATTCCAACAACCACGACTATTGAGGAGAGCGCATCGGTTCGGTGATGCCATGCATTTGCTTTAAGAAGATCAGACTTTACATCCTTAGCAACTTTAACGGTATACCAATACAAAGCTTCTTTACTAAATATTGATAAAACTGCTGCAGCAATCAACCAATTTTCATGCTTTAGTTCATTTGGGTTAGAGAGTCGACTAAAACCATCAAAAATAATTATCGTGCCAACAATTGCTAAAAAAATACTAAGACCTAGAGTTGCAACAGTTTCAAATCTTTCATGACCGTAGGGATGATCATCATCTGGAGCATCTCCAGATAACTTCGCAGCATACCAGGTAACCCAATCAGTAAGTAAATCAGAAAAAGAGTGGATTCCATCAGCAAGCAAAGCTCCAGATTGACCAATAAAGCCTAAGACAATTTTTACGATAGAAAGAATAAAGTCAATACAAGCTCCAACAATGGTTACTTTTTGACTTTCTATCGATCTGTTTTGCGCATGCATTTCGAGTGAATTTTGATAGTTTTATAAAATCTATTTTAGTTTATGTGGCCCCTATTAAGCGACTTCAATACAAATAATTAATTTTTTTTTAAAAAAAGGTTGCAATTGCAAATGAGAATGAGTATCATTATCATTAAATTAAAAACTTTAAGAATTTTACTGATTGAAATGATTATTAATAAAACGCACTTCCTCAATCAACTGTTTTTTTCTAATCATTTCAACTGCTTCAGAATAGCCCTCCGAACTAGTATGAAGCAAAATATCAAAGGAGATTGTTTATAAGTGATATTTTTAATTACAGATAAAAGTTATTTACTTCCTTTAATAACTCTCAATTTGTAATTAATTGGCCCTATGTCTTACTCCTTCCATAGGGCTTTTATTCATTTACAAATTAATAATGAAATATTGGTATAACTACAAAATATATTTATTAAGAAAAACAAATCGTTTGAGTTTTCACTCAATGAGATACCATCGTATTCCCAAAAAGATTATCGGAAAAATTATTTTGGATGAGGTAAAAAATGAGTTTAAAAATGAGATGAAGCTCTATTACAAAAGCCCTCGATTTCTAAATAGGAGAGTACTTTAAATTCTTCAATAAAAAATTTTCATTGAGTTGATATAGCTACTCAATAACAATTTTAAAATCTGGAAGAGTGTCAAGAAGAGGTTTTCCATAAAATTTTGAAATCAGTCTATTATCAAAAATAGTAATTGTTCCTGAGTCTGTCTCTGTTCTGATAAGTCTTCCACAGGCTTGGATTAGCCTCAAAGATGCATCCGGTAATGAAATTTCCATAAAGGAGTTTCTGTTCATCGATTCTAAATAAGACTGAGTTGTCTTTTCTATTGGTGATGTTGGAACGCTAAATCGTAGCTTTGATATAAATACGTGATTTAAATTATCTCCCTTGAGGTCAACCCCCTCGGCAAAGCTATCTAAGCCAAAAATTATGCTACCTTTATCGTTTTTACGATTTTCAATATGTTTTTCTAAAATATTTTTTTTGCTAAATTCGCCTTGAATTAGCAGATCACAATCAATTGATTTTTCGACTAAATCAGCGACCTCTTGCATCTGATGATTAGATGCAAATAAAACCAGCGTTGCAGAGCTTGGATCTATTCTTTTAACTAGCTCAAGAGCGACCTCTTGTGTATGCTCAAAAATATTAGTTGGGCTTGATTTAATTTTGCCTACTCTAAATTCAACCGACTTGTGGTCGAAAGGTGATGCTAAACGTAGGTATTGATTTTCTTTTGAGTTTAAGCCTAGTTGCTGATTAAATCTATCAAAACTCCCTAAGGCTGTTAAGGTGGCAGAAGTCAAGACAACTCCTGCAGCTTTAGACCAAATCAAATTATTAAGAGAGTCGGAAACATCAATTTTTGCTGAATTCAGTTGATAGTTCAATTTTTTATTTGCAAGTTTTGATTGGTTAATCCAGTAACTAAGGGGTGGTTTTTCAGGATCTTGAGTCTTATTGAATATTGATAAAATTGACAGAATTGAGGAAAGATTTTGATTGTTTTGACCAACAATGTTGTTGATATTATCAGACGTTGATTGCTCTATTTTGTTAGCTTTATTAAACTCTTCCCAATTCTCCTTATGCTCATAAAAGTCATTGTAAGCAGAATTAAATAGAACAAATAACTGTTGAGTCAAATTTCTGATTTCATCGGGAATACCCTTTATTGAAAAAAGGAAGGTGTCTTCCTTAAAGTCAAGTTCAGAAACAAGATCTACCAAATCTTTAATTGATTCATCAATTTTTTCGATATAGCTCTTCGAAGCCTTTGATTTGGTAATTTTAATGATTTGATCAATAGCTCCCTGGCTCTGACGGATTGAAGTCCTCATAAATTCAGTACTCCCTCCAATTGAAAAGTGAGACAGTGCTTTTTGAGATAAATGATGTGCTTCATCAAAAATAAATATGCAATCTTCAACATCTGGAAGAACATTATTACCATTGATAACGTCAGCCAGAACAAGGTCATGGTTAGCAATAATTACATCAGAGTTTGAAGCTTTTTTTCTAGCTTTAAAAAAAGAGCAGTCATTATAAAATTCACAATTTTTTGAATTACAAGTAAATCTATTGCATGCAATTTTTTGCCATAGACTATTTTCAGGAGGACTTTCCAAATCATCAATTTCGCCACTCCAACTTTTAGAAGAGTAGCTTTCAGTCATTTCTAAAAGCGCATCGAGATCTGTTTTAGTTGGCTTTTCATCCCAAAGTAGCGCGTCTTCAAAGAGTTCTGCTGAATTTGAATTATCTTCAGTGAGGTTGATTAGATTCCTAATGCATACATAGCGTGATCTTCCTTTAGCAATTGCAAATTCAAAATCAACAGATGAGTATTTTGTTGCTTCAACAATATCTTTGTTGAGAATTTGCTCTTGAAGAGCCACATTAGCTGATGCTATTACTAATTTCTTATTCAGTTCTTTTGCAATAGGTAGACAGCTCACAAGATAAGCCATAGTTTTTCCAGTTCCAGTTGGAGCTTCGACGCAAATTATTCTGTTTGAGTCAGAATATTCACCCATCAAAGTTTTCGAAATTTCAGCAATCATTTTATTTTGAGACGATCGATTACTAAAATTACTTAATTGAGTCTTGGCACCATCAAAAGAA
Organism: Candidatus Thioglobus sp. REDSEA-S12_B1; assembly: GCA_001628405.1. Lineage (GTDB taxonomy): Bacteria > Pseudomonadota > Gammaproteobacteria > PS1 > Pseudothioglobaceae > Pseudothioglobus. The sequence goes on from LURN01000028.1 coordinate 4,999, forward strand.
GAGCGAATCTGTTGTTTAAGTTTTGGAGTAAGCATTAATTGTCTTAAGAGCTTCTTTCAAGGGAAAGTTTGCATAAAAGCTTTAGAGCAGTTTTATATTTTGAACTTGGGAGAATATCTATGGACTCAAGGGCCATATTTGATTCTTTATTTGCAATATCTCGACTGTATTGAAAGGCATTTACGTTCATTAAGATTTCAACCACCTGATTTATATTAGAGGCATCTGCATTTTGAATAGCATCTGTTAAAATTTTCTTATCAGATTTAGTGGTTTTTTCTAGTGCATAAATCATCGGCAGGGTTACTTTTCCTTCAGACAAGTCATCCCCAACCTCCTTTCCAATAATGTTCGAATCTGACTCATAATCCAGGGTGTCATCAATTATTTGAAAAGCATTTCCTAAGTGCATTCCAAATTTACCCATAGCCTCAATAACTTTTTGATTTGAATTAGATAAAATACCAGCAATTTGGCATGCTGCCTTAAATAGGCAGGCAGTTTTTCTTTCTATAACTCTGTAGTATTCTTTTTGAGTTACATTAGCATTTTTGATATTTAATAACTGAAGTACTTCACCTTCTGAAATCTGATTAGTGGCTTTCGATAAAATTTTCATAATTTCCATAGAGTTTGGTTCAACCATTATTTCAAAAGCTCTAGAGTACAAAAAATCACCTACAAGCACGCTTGGCGCATTCCCCCATAATTCATTTGCAGTCTCTTGGCCTCGACGCGTTGTCGATTGATCAACCACATCATCATGCAAAAGAGTTGCTGTATGAATCAGCTCAATTACAACAGCCATTGAATAATGATAATCACCATCGTAGTCAGTAGCCCTCGCACAAAGAAGAAGAAGCAATGGCCTTATTCGTTTTCCACCTGAGCTAATAATGTAATGACTCATCTGGTTTATAAGATCAACATTCGAATCAAGTCGATTGACTAAAATCTTATTCATTTGGTCAAGCTCATTCTTCATGAGAGCTTGTATTTCTATGAAATTTTGCATAAGAATTATTTTAACTGACTTGCTAATAAATAAACTTCTTTAGACCTTGGACGAGAAGCCTTAGGTTTGATTACCGTGACTTTCTTAAATGAATTTCTTGCATTTTGTACATAAGCATCAAAACCTTCTCCTTGGAACACCTTGACAATGAAGCTACCATTTTTCTCTAAAGTTTTTATGGCCATATCGATAGCAAGATCTGCAAGATGCATTGATTTTGGTTGATCTACTGAAAGTTGGCCGCTCATATTTGGAGCCATATCAGACAAAACTACATTGAATCTAGCTCCATCTGTGAACTCTGTTAAATCATCATAGACTGATTGCTCAGTAAAATCCCCTTGAAGAAAGGTGACTCCGGCTATTTCCTCGATCGGCAAAATATCACTCGCAATAACTTTTCCATTATTTCCAACAAATTTAGCTGCCACCTGAGACCAGCCGCCAGGGGCTGCCCCAAGATCTAAAACCTTGTCACCATTCTGAATAGTTTTGTTTTTTTCAATAATCTCTAAAAGCTTATAAACTGCTCTTGAGCGATAGCCTTCTTTTTGAGCTTTTTTAACAAATTCATCGCTCAAATGCTCATGCATCCAGCGACGAGAACTTCCTTTTTTTGCCACGACTTAAATTATCTGAAATTAATAGATTTATTTTATAAGAGAAGTTCTTTAAACATTATTAAATTGATTTGTGATTTATGTTTGGGTTCGAGAGTTATTTCCGGGATAATATGCCATCGATTTTTTATAAGCAATCATTATGGTAGTTAAATTAAGAAATATAGCAATAATTGCTCATGTTGATCATGGCAAGACAACCCTCGTTGATAAGTTGCTTTCACAATCTCAAACTTTTGATGATCGATTTCAAGCTACTGATAGGATGATGGATTCGAATGATCTCGAAAAGGAAAGAGGAATAACAATTAGCTCAAAAAATACTGCCATAAACTGGGGTGAGTATCGAATCAATATTGTTGACACTCCAGGACACGCAGACTTTGGCGGAGAAGTAGAAAGAGTGCTTTCAATGGTTGATAGCGTTCTTCTTTTGGTGGATGCAGTTGACGGCCCAATGCCTCAGACTCGTTTTGTTACTAAAAAGGCTTTTGAGCAAGGACTCAATCCAATTGTTGTAATCAATAAAATTGACAGACCAAGTGCCAGACCTGACTGGGTAATTGATCAGGTTTTTGAGCTATTTGATCAGCTCGGTGCTAGCGAGGAGCAATTGGATTTTCCCGTGATTTACGCTTCTGCATTGGGAGGCTATGCTTCTGAAGATGACTCTAAAAGAGATGGAGATATGACGCCAATGTTCGAGGCTATTATCGAAAAGGCTCCAGCTCCAAATGTTGATCTTGATGGACCTTTTCAGATGCAAATTACCTCTTTAGACTACTCATCCTTTGTTGGCGCCATAGGTATAGGAAGAATTCAAAGAGGTGTTGTTAAAAAAAATATGCAAAATGTATTAATTGCACCTGATGGTTCAAAGCGTAATGTAAAAATTGTTCAATTGCTTGGCTTTAGTGGACTTGAAAGACATGAGGTTCAATCTGCTACTGCAGGTGATATTGTTGGCGTAGTAGGTATAGAAAATATATCTATTTCTGATACTATTTGTGAGTCATCAAAGATAGAGCCTTTGCCTCCTCTTAGTGTAGATGAGCCAACAGTAAGTATGGCTTTCAGAGTAAATGATTCACCATTTGCAGGTCTAGATGGGAAATATATTACTTCAAGAAATATTAGAGAAAGACTAGACAAAGAGTTAATTTACAATGTTGCTCTTAGAGTTGAAGATACCGATGATTCGTCTGAATTTTTAGTTTCAGGTCGGGGCGAATTGCATCTTTCTATATTGATTGAAACAATGAGAAGAGAGGGTTTTGAACTTTCAGTAGGAAGGCCACAAGTTATCCTCAAAGAAATTGATGGGAAGATTTGCGAGCCCTTTGAAGAACTTACAGTTGATGTTGAGTCAGCTCATCAAGGTTCTGTAATGGAAAAATTGGGCGAAAGAAAGGCGGAGCTTACAAATATGACTCCAGATGGTAAAGGAAGAGTTAAGCTTGACTTTATTATCCCTGCAAGAGGTCTGATTGGTTTTAGAACAGAATTTCTAACCGCTACAACTGGAACAGGTCTAATGTACTCTTCATTCGATTCATATAGGCCTCAGAAAGATGGCAAGATTGGTCAAAGAACAAATGGTTCACTTATTTCTATGAATCAAGGCAAGTCTGTAGCTTATGCCATTTTTAACCTACAAAAAAGTGGAAAGTTTTTTGTAGGACATGGAGAAGATGTATACGAAGGCATGGTTGTTGGAATTAATTCAAGAGATAAAGATCTTGTGATTAATGTTTTAAAAGGGAAACAATTAACTAATATTCGCGCATCAGGAAGCGATGAAGCAGTGGCCTTAGTGCCAAAAATCAGTCTCGATTTAGAGCAAGCTCTTGAATTTATTGATGACGATGAATTGGTAGAAGTAACGCCAAGCAAGATAAGAATAAGAAAAAGATTATTAACCGAGAATCAAAGAAAACGTGCCAGAAATTCATAGAAAATTGAATACTCTTGGCTTAGATATTCATTCAAACTACATTGTTTCTTCATTTTAATGGCTATATAATCACATTTTTCTAAAAACAATAGCTTATTATGGATTCTTTTTTGGATTTTCTGGTTAGACAGAAGAAATTTGCTCTAGTCTTCTCTCTTGCCTTTATAGCTATTGGTGTGCTCTCTATAGTTGGCATGCAGCGTGACCAATTCCCAACTGTGGACTTTGAAGTCCTAAGCGTAACTACGGCTTACCCAGGAGCTTCTCCAGAAGATGTTGAAAAATCTGTAACTAATGTAATCGAAGAAGAATTGCTAAGTGTAAGCGGGATTAAAGAAATTACATCTTCTTCTAGAGAGGGCATTTCAAGCATCATTGTCACTCTTGAGGCGGATCTTAAAGATGTTACAACCACCAAGAACGACGTTCGAAATGCAGTTAACCGAGTTAAATCTTTTCCAGAAGAAGTAACAGATTTACCTCAAGTAATTGATTTCAATGTCACTGAATTCCCAGTGATTACTATTAATATTGATAGTACTTCTGGAGACTTTAACCAGGCTAGACAAATTACTGATGAGCTTCAGGTAGCCATTTCTAGAATCAAAGGAGTGGCCTCAGTCGATAATCCGAGTTATCTTGATAGCGAAATACAAATCAAAGTTAATCCAGATAAACTTGATAAATACAAGATGTCAATTAATGAGGTAATTTCAGCAATTTCCTCTAGAAACGCCCGTTTTACTGTTGGCGGAAATAACCAAGAGAGTCTTGAAAAAAATATCGTAATTCTCTCAGAATTTGAAAGTCTTGACGATATCAAGAATGTTGTTATTAAATCGAGCTTTGATGGCCCTGTTATCCGTCTAGATGATATCGCTGAGGTTTTTAGAGGGCAAGAAGAGGAAAAATCTATCACAAGAGTTAATGGCACTAAGGGCTTTGTGCTTCAGGTAAAGAAGCAGCCACAAGCCGATATTATTAGAACTGTTAAGCGTGTTAGGGCAAGGGTCGAGGAATTACAGAAAAATATTCCAGATGATATTAACATTTTCTATACTGATGACTCCTCTGAGGCAGTAGCAAACCGCCTAGAAATTATTATCAAAAATGGCTATATCGGTCTTGCACTAGTTTTAGTTGTTTTAGGAGTATTTCTCTCATTGAAAACCGCTTTTTGGGTTGCAGTCAGTATACCTGTAACCCTTTTAGGAACTGTTTTTGGGCTTGGTCTTACCGGTAATACAATTAACTTAATATCACTCTCAGGCTTTATTCTGGTTCTCGGTATTGTCGTCGATGATAGCATTGTTATTGCTGAAAGTATCCATCACTATAAATCAAAAGAGGGCAATCTATATAAGAACGTGGTAATGGGATTAAAAAGGGTCATCATGCCTGTAGTTACCACTATTATTTCTACCATGCTTGTGATGTCTTCATTTTTCTTAATGTCTGGAATCTTAGGTAAATTTATCTATGTTTTACCTGTTGTAGTTTTATTTGCTCTAGCTATCTCATTCCTGGAAATTACTTTCGCTTTGCCAGCACATTTGGCAACTAATAAAATTGAAAAACAAAAGACATGGTTTGTTCCTTTTGAAAACCTTTACAACAGATTTATGGTCCATGCATTAAAGTGGAGATACATTATTGTTCCTTTATTTATTGCTTTACTTGTCTATTCGGCTATGTTTGCAATGAAGAACATTCCTTTCAATCTGTTCCCGTCCAGAGGCGCAACTGTGATGTTTGCAAATATTGAAGCCCCTAATGGAAGCTCAGCGTCTTATACCGAAAACATTGTTATTGATGTAGAAAATTTAATCGTTAATGAGATTGGTGAAGACTTAAAGTCTTATACCAGTAAGATAGGTGAATATTTCACTAATAGAGCGGACATTGAGATAGCTCTCACACCTACTAGTGATAGAGAAAGGCCTGCTGAAGATATGGCTGAGAAACTTAAAGAATTAGTCAAAAATGTTGAAGGCGCTGAAGAAATTAAAATATCATTGCTTCGTCCTGGTCCCCCGCAAGGTGCAGATATCGAAGTTACATTGGTCTCTGATAATGATGCTCAACGAGCTCTTGCTGCTGACAGGCTCGAGGAAATCTTAAGAACAATTGATGGTGTTGATAACATCAATCGTAACGATGAAATAGGCAAGCCTAGAATTGAAACTGTTCTTGATTTTGATGAAATGGCAAGACTTGGAGTTGATTATCAGTCTGTCTATAGACACCTTAGGACTGCTTTTTCAGGCTCCTATGTTACGGATGCAACGATAGCAGGAAAGGAAGAAGATGTCAGGATCTATATTGGTGAAAATGATTACACTGAAAACTTTATCAAAAATACAGCCGTTAAAAATCGTCAAGGCAACTTGATCCCAATGAGTCAATTTTCAACCTTGCGAGAGATTGAAGGGGAGCCAGACTACAACCATTTAGATGGTGATCGATCGATAAAGATAACAGCAAGTATCGCTGACGCTCGTCCTAGAGGAAGGCCAAATAAAGCTGATGAGCCAAATAATAGTGATGAGAATCAGTCATTCAATGCAAATCCGGATGAAACTGAGTTAAGCGAAGCGAAACCCGCTCGAAGAGGTCCTCCACCTTCTAAGACCATCATTTTAGCTAAAGCTTTGAAAGAATTAAATGCATCTGTTGAGTATCCTCAGGTTTCTATTATTACTGCTGGCGGTGCTCAAGAATCAATTGACTCCCTCCAGGATTTCCTTAGAGCTTTTGTCGTTGCTATTATTGGAATCTTTCTGCTTTTAGCTATACTCTTTAATTCATATTCACAGCCGATGCTTGTCCTAGCAGCAGTTCCATTCTCTCTGATTGGGGTAATCTGGGCTTTTTATTTCCATGGTGAACCACTCAGTTTCTTTGCTCTAACTGGATCATTAGCTCTAATGGGAGTAATTGTTAATGATTCGTTAGTCATGGTAAGTCACCTAAACTATATTAGGGATAAAAGCGCTCAACTTGAAGAAAAAAAGGTTTGGATTGCAAGAGGCTCAAGGGATCGTTTGAGAGCTGTGGTATTAACTACACTGACAACTATGGCTGGTGTATTGCCTTTAGCATATGGCATTGGAGGAACTGATGTATTTCTTCAGCCAATGGTTCTTGCACTAGGTTATGGCTTAATATTTGGCACGTTCCTAACTTTGATATTACTGCCTTGTATGTATCTTATGAATTATGATTTTATAAACATGCTAGGCAGGATTAGAGCGAGATTTTCAAGGAAAAAAGCAACAGCTTAGTTACTTGTTTTGAAGAGCGAGCCTAATGATTTGTTCGGTGCTAAGGCCTTGATCTTCAATTTTAGATACCATTCTATTTGCTTCTTTGACTTTAAAGCCTAATGATTGCAGAGCCTCAATGGCTTGTTTGGAATTCGGATTTGAGCTCTGATTTAAATCTCTTGTTTTTTCTATAGCGCCTGTCAGCTCAAGTTTTCCGAGTCTATCCTGAAGTTCTACAATTAGTTTGAGAGCAGTTTTTTTGCCGATTCCTGGTGTTTTTGCAAGCAAATCGGCATCCTCTGTCGAAATACATTCAACTAAGGATTGAACACTCAGGTTTGATAGAATAGCGAGGGCAACTTTAGGCCCAACCCCATTAACTCTAATCAATTCTCTAAAAACATTTTTTTCATCTTTAGAAATGAATCCAAATAGAGTATGAGCATCCTCTTTAATGCTAAGATGGGTAAACAATAGAATGTCTTCTGTTAGATTATCCAGGGCATAAAAGGTAGACATTGGACAAAGCACTTCGTAACCAACTCCTTCAACTTCAATGAGAATTTCGGGAGGATTCTTGCTTGTAATCTTACCTTTTAGATGACCAATCATAACCAAGGAAATTTCGCAAAGTGCTCTGTTTCAAATGAACGAATTTGACTTTCATTCTGCAATGTTAAACCAATATCATCCAAACCGTTGATAAGTCTTCTCTTTCTTTCAGGATCAACCTCAAATGTATAAGTATTGTTATCTGTCTTAACAGTTTGATTGTTTAGGTCAATCGATATTTGTCCGGCATAGCTAAACAAGCTATCAACAATTTCACTGCTGAGAGTGATAGGCAGAATCCCATTTTTAAAACAGTTGTTATAAAAAATATCCGCAAAACTTGGGGCAATAATAGCTCTGAATCCATAGTCTTCTAGAGCCCAAGGAGCATGCTCTCTTGAAGAACCACATCCAAAATTCCTTCTCGTAAGTAAGATTTGTGCTCCAGAATACCTTGGATCATTTAAGACAAAATCAGGATTGATTGGGCGCTTAGAATTATCCATACCTGGTTCTCCATGATCTAGATAGCGCCATTCATCAAACAAGTTTGGTCCAAATCCACTTCTTTTGATCGATTTCAAAAACTGTTTAGGAATAATCGCATCTGTATCAATATTTGCCCGATCGAGAGGCACTGCAATAGAGTTTAGGGAGATAAATTTTTTCATGAATCTACTCCTGAAAATTGACCTGCAATTGCAGTAGCTGCTGCAATTGCCGGACTTACAAGGTGAGTGAATGAGCCTTGACCTTGACGACCCTCAAAATTACGATTAGAAGTACTAGCACACCTTTCTCCTACATCAAGTTTATCAGCATTCATGGCAAGGCACATAGAGCATCCGGGCTCACGCCACTCAAAACCAGCCTCTTTAAAAATTTTATCAAGACCCTCTTCTTCAGCCTGTTTTTTTACAAGCCCAGAGCCAGGAACAACAAGAGCTAATTTAACATTATTTGCGATTTTTTTACCTTTTGCTACTGAGGCAGCGGCTCTTAAATCTTCGATTCTTGAATTAGTACATGAGCCTATAAAAACTTTGTCAATCTTTACTGTGCTCATCAAGGTGTTTGGTTCTAAATGAATATACTTTAGAGCATTGCGAATACTTTCGGCCTTGACATCATCACTCTCGAGCTCTGGATCAGGTGTTGCGCCATTAATATCAACAACCATTTCTGGAGAGGTTCCCCAAGTTACCTGTGGTTTAATTAAGTTTGCATCGACTGTAATTGACTCATCAAAATGAGATTCTGAATCGCTATGCAGTGTTCGCCAATATTTTAAAGCTTTTTCCCAATTTTCTCCTTTGGGGGCAAAAGGCCTACCTTTGACATAATCAATTGTCTTTTCATCCACAGCCACTAGGCCAACTTTTGCTCCAGCCTCAATAGACATATTGCAAAGTGTCATTCTTCCTTCAATGCTCATGTTCTCAATTGTGTTTCCACAAAACTCAACAGCAAATCCGGTTCCACCAGCAGTTCCAATTTTTCCAATCACATACAATGCAAGATCTTTGGCGGTAACATTTTCAGATAATTCACCATTGATTTCAATCTTCATATTTTTGGCTTTATTTTGCCAAAGGCAACCTGTAGCAAGAACATGTTCCACTTCTGATGTTCCTATTCCAAAGGCGAGTGCGCCAAGTGCCCCATGTGTTGTGGTATGAGAGTCACCACAAACAATACTCATTCCCGGAAGGGTGGCACCTTGCTCTGGTCCTATTACATGCACAATGCCTTGTCGAATATCATTCATATGGATTTCATTGATACCAAATGTCTCACAGTTTTTATCTAAAGTTTCAACTTGGAGTCTTGAGACAGGGTCTGAAATACTACTAACACCGCTTGATCTTTCAGTGGTAGGCACATTATGATCTGGAACAGCAAGATTAGATTTGTTACGCCATATCTTTCGACCAGCCATCGAAAGACCTTCAAAAGCTTGAGGAGAGGTAACTTCATGAATCAGTTGACGATCAATGTAAATGAGCGTTGAGCCGTCTTGCTCTAAAACTTTATGTGCGCTCATGAGCTTGTCGTATAGTGTTTGAGGCATTTTTAATAGTAATACTTGATAAAATGACTATTTTACATTTATTAAAATAACTCACATTATAGAAATAGTTCTCAAAATAACTATATTTTAGATAGTGATTTTTTAAATTCTAAGGTTAACTTTTATGTGTGGTATCTGCGGTCAGCTCCGTTTTGATAGAAGAAAAGTCTCATCAGAGACACTTAATAAGATGATGTTAAAGTTGGCTAGAAGAGGACCTGACTCAAACGGTCAATGGATAAATGGAAAAATCGGTTTTGGGCATCAAAGACTAAGCGTTATTGATTTGTCTAGTCTTGGATCTCAGCCAATGATTGATGACAAGCTAAAATTGTCGCTAGTCTTTAATGGAACGATATATAACTACAAATCTCTTCGAGATCAATTGACTTCTAAGGGTTATACATTTTTTTCGCAGTCAGATACTGAGGTCATCCTAAAGGCCTACCACTTTTGGGGCGAAAACTGCGTAAAGTATTTAGATGGTATGTTTGCCTTTGCTATTTGGGACTCCTCGTCGCATCAATTATTTGTTGCAAGGGATAGAATGGGTATTAAGCCGCTCTACTTTAACACAACTTCCGAAGCCTTTACTTTTGCATCCAATTCACAGGCTCTAATGACACAAAGCCTAGACAAGACTATAAATCCTATCGCTCTTCAACAGCAATTATCTTTGCATGGAGTAGTTCCAGCACCAAACACAATTATTAATGGAATCCAAAAGTTAAAGCCTGGAACCTATGTGACTATTGATTCTGAACGAAACATTCAAGAAAATACTTACTGGAGGCCAAATGCTAAAAGACCAGTAGGTAATGTGAGTGAAGAGGAATATATTGAAAGAACTCATGAATTATTGACTGCTGCAGTAACTAAGAGGATGAATGCATCTGATGTTCCAATTGGAGTTCTTCTTTCAGGTGGACTCGATTCATCTTTAATTGTGGCGCTCCTTAAAGAGGCTGGCCATGAAAGGATTAGAACTTTTTCAATTGGCTTTGAAGATATCGATGATGAGGCTGGAAGTGAGTTTGAATACTCTGATCAAATTGTTTCAAGATTTGATACTGAACACAAGAAGTATAAGGTGAGTAATCAAGAGGTTTTGCCAAGATTATCTGAGGCAGTAATGAACATGGCTGAGCCAATGGTTGGACAAGACGCAGTTGCATTTTATTTGCTATCAGAGCAAGTCTCTAAACACACTAAAGTTGTCTTGTCTGGACAAGGTGCCGATGAGGCTTTTGCGGGTTATTTTTGGTATCCGAGAATGGCTAATGAGGATGGAGATGAAATAGAGCGATTTTCAAAGCATTACGTAGATAGGCCTCATGAGGAATACTTGCAAACCGTTGCTAACAGATATCGAGGTGAGAACCATACACGAAGTTGGCTCAACAAGGAATTTTCCAAGCCCGGTGCAGATTCCTTTATTGACAAAGTATTCAGAACTGATATGACTCGCTTGATAGTGGATGACCCTGTAAAGAGAGTTGATAATATGACTATGGCTTGGGGCTTAGAGGCTAGGGTTCCATTTATGGACACTGAACTGGTTGAGTGGGCATTAAGTATTCCGCCGTCATTAAAAATGAAAGAGGAAGGCAAGCACCCGCTTAAGAATATTGCGAGAGGACTTCTGCCTGAATCAGTTATTGATCGAAAGAAAGGTTATTTTCCAATGCCAGCCCTGAAGTATATTCAGGGAGAATTTTTAGAATTTATGTCTGATATACTTTTATCTGATGCGTGTCTAAATAGAGGTGTTTTTGATAGGTCCTATGTCAATGAAGTTATCGATTCTCCTAGACAATACATGACCGCACTGAATGGCTCAAGACTTTGGCACTTAGCTCTTCTTGAGTATTGGTTTCAGATAAATGTAGATGCCTAAATGATGGATAAGATTGTAATCTATACAGATGGAGGATGTAGAGGAAATCCTGGAGTGGGAGGATGGGGCGTATGGCTTCGATATAAAGATTATGACAAAAAGTTGAAAGGTTCTGAGCGTAACACTACTAACAATAAAATGGAACTTACTGCAGCTATAAAAGCACTAGAAGCGCTTAAATCGAGCGAGATCTCTGTGGACTTATATACAGATTCAAAGTACGTCATTCAAGGAATTAATGAATGGATAGAGAGCTGGAAATCAAAAGACTGGAAGACTGCCAACAAAAAGCCAGTAAAAAATGTTGATTTATGGAGGCAGCTGGATCTACTTAACAACAAATATAGTGTCACCTGGCACTGGGTTAAGGGCCATAGTGATGATCCTGGCAATGATATGGCAGACCTTCTAGCGAATCAAGCCATGGATGAAATTACCTAAAATTAAAATCTCTCGGGCTGTTCCAAATATTCTAATTCTGCTTGGCTGAAGTCTGAAAGAAGCCTTGCTTCTGTGTTGAATGGACCCCTTAAATTTGAGCCAATATGTTTTTTTATGAGCTTATTAAAGGTCTGAACTGGATCAATACTTCTTTGGTTACATAAATACCGGTACCAATAGCTTCCAATTTTTACATGTCCAATCTCATCTTGAAAAATAATATCTAATATTTCGACCATCCTAGTGAACTTTGAACCACTAAATTTTTTTCTAATACTTGGAGTTACATCTAAGCCTCTTGCCTCTAAAACTCTTGGAACAAGGGCCATTCTTGCTAATACGTCATAGTCCGTATCTACAGACATTTGCCATAATCCATTGTGAGCATCAAAATCTCCATACTTATAGCCGAGCTCTTCTAGATAATTACTAAGTAGTGAAAAATGATAAGATTCCTCGGTAGCAACTTTTATCCAATCAAGGTAGTATTGACGAGGCATTTTTTGAAATCTGTAAATCGCATCGAGTGCTAAATTGATTGCATTAAACTCAATATGACAAATAGCATGGATGTTTTTAATCATGCCAAGGTCTGACTTATCTCTTTTTGGAGCTCCATCAAAGCTAACTAAATTCGGCTTTATTGGGCGCCCAGGAGATATTATTTTCTTGACTTTATTTAAAGTTCCTAAGTCTTTTTTTTGATATTTTACTAGTTGATTTGTCAGTATGATTTTCTCATCTGGATCTTTGCAGAGAAGGGCCACATATGATTCTTTAAAAAGAGACATAGGAGCCAACTTTAATGTTCTCAAGTTTCCATTGATCAATTTGTGTTCTTATCAGTCTTAGTGTTGGAAACCCAACGCTTGCGGTCATTCTTCGAACTTGTCTGTTGCGGCCTTCGGTGATAGAAATTTCAACCCAGGATGTCGGGATATACTTCCTTTTTCGAATTGGAGGCTCTCTATCCCAGAGCCACTCTGGCTTTTTTATTTTTTTAATTAAGGCAGGTTTCGTTAATCCATCTTTAAGAACAACCCCAATTTTAAGAGCATTAATTGCGTCCTCGCTAATCTCTCCTTCTACTTGGACAATATAGGTCTTGATTTTGTTATTCATTGGATCAGAGATTCGATTCTGGAGCTTTCCATCATCTGTCAAAACAACAAGACCTTCAGAGTCTTTGTCTAATCGACCTACTGGGTAAATATTTGGAATATCTATAAAGTTAGCTAAAGTATTCTGCTCGCCACTGAACTGACAAATAACTCCAAAAGGTTTATTGAAGGCTATGATCTTAGCCATAAATTTGTTTTGCTCTTTCGATAAATGCGTCAAGTTGCGAATTTGCTATACTTTTAAATAATGGGGAAATAGTCATATCAGCAATTTTAGATTTAAAGCTAAATTCTAGATTCAAATAAACCTTAGCAGCATTTTCTCCAAGGGGCTCAAAACGCCATTCTCCCTGCAACTCATCAAATGGTCCATCAAGAAGTTGCATCTTGATCGCTTCATAAGGTCTTGATGAGTTGATGGTTGTAAAGGTTTGTTTAAATCCATTTTTATTTATCTGAACCGAGGCAGTAATTTGATTGCCAGTTTCATTTAAAATAGATGAAGAGTCACACCAGTTCAGAAAATTCGAGTAGTCATTAATATTATTGACCAACTCAAACATTTGTTGGGGTGTATGCGGAACAATTGCACTTTTAGAAATACGATGCATGGCTAAGAATAAAAAAGATAATTCAAATACTATTGCCTTGAATAAAAAAGCAAGGCATGACTATTTTATCGAACAAAGTCTAGAGGCTGGCCTAAGTTTGCTTGGATGGGAAGTAAAAAGCTTAAGGGAGAATAAAGTCCAAATAAAAGAGAGTTATGTAATTTATAAAAACCATGAACTTTTTCTTTTTGGGGCACATATATCGCCATTAAGGTCAGCATCGAGTCATGTTGAGTGTGACCCAATTAGAACCAGAAAACTTCTGCTTAATAAACTTGAGATAAATAGACTTCGAGAAAAAATAACTCAAAAGGGCGCAACTGTTGTGCCTCTAAAATTATATTGGGCAAGAGGAAAGGTGAAGCTTGAGATTGGAGTCGCAAAAGGTAAAAAAGCGCATGATAAGAGACAAGATATTAAGGAACGAGATTGGAAATTGGACAAAGCAAGAGCCCTAAAAGAAAGTAATAGATAAAATAATTTATTTTTTTTAAATTATTTTTCAAATGCCATTCTTTTGATAGTACAATAACCTCTAGGTATAGCGTTGGAGGCAGATGGTTTCTTTTGATTCTTTCCTCCTGAAATAGGTGTAAAAGTTACCTCTTCCGCTCTATCTTTTTTTTTTAACAAACTTTTATTGGAGAGAATTAAAATGAATAAATCAGAATTAATCGATGCAATCGCTTCAGGTGCAAACCTTTCTAAAGCAGACGCTGCTAGAGCTCTAAATGCTACAACAAGCGCAATCACTTCAGCAATGGCTAGTGGTGATGGAGTCCAACTTACTGGATTTGGTAGCTTCGTAGTTAGAAGCCGTGCAGCTCGTACTGGCCGTAATCCACAAACTGGAGCAACTATTCAGATTGCAGCTTCAAATGTAGCAGCATTCAAAGCTGGTAAAGCATTGAAAGACGCATGTAACTAATTAATAAGTTATTTGTTTCTTTGAAAAGGCGCTCTTTGCGCCTTTTTTTTGTTTTCTAGTATGAATCCTTCTGGATTTTTTTGACGCAAAATTTATTTTTCTAAATCCCCATAAAAATTTTGTTCACCATCACTAGTCTCAGAAAGATCACTAATTGCTGTCTCAACATCTTTAATTGCATTTTTTAGCTCATTAATTATTAGGTCTTTGTCATCAGTAAAAGGGATCTCTTCTATAAGCCGATTTAATTTACCCTTGGATAGCCAGGCTTTGTGGCGGGCCCACTCAGGAAACAATAGTTGATGAGGGTCAACAGTTTTAACATCAGAGAAACGTGATGGATCATCAGACTCCAGGTCTAAAGGGACATATGCATTAACCATTGTTACCCTATCATATGGTTCTTTTAGTTTGGCCCCTCTATGAACCACCATGTTTCCTTGCATTACAATAATATAGCCAGGCCCAGGGAAATAGGGGCTAAAAATTCTGTCTTCTGGCATTGATTGATTGTTATCTTTAATTTCTTGAGCCTCTTTCTTTGTGCCAAGAAAATACTGGAATTGTCCACCAACCTGCTTGTTTGGATCTGAAACCATCATGACATAGTCCAAACCAATAGTATCAGTATGCCATTTATCAACTGCACGACTGAGGTCGTCTGGGGCAAAATTAAAGTGTCCAAGATGAAGAGGAATGGAGTGAGGAGCAACAGTGATTCCATAAATCTGTGATAAAAACTCACTCACTTTAGGGCACAAACATAAATCTCTTAAGAACCTAGAACGATATACACAACCACGAAGTAAATACTGAATCCTCTCTCCACCACTCGAAGAATACTTTCTCAGTGATTGTGCAGATTGCATTAAAACTCTAACGCCTTCGTCTGATAAAAGTCTTGCTGCTCCTGATACAGCAAAATCTGTTGGGCATTTCGCAATTTCATCTTTTGTGTAACCTAAATCAAAAAGCGAAACAGATTCTTTAGGAAACTCAAGCTCTAGATGAATATTTGGATCATATGTAGGCTCATCTTCGATATAGTGGTATCCTTCAGGAAGCGTATTAGGAAAATTTATTGGCGTATTTAATAATTTACTTTTCATGTTTTCTATTCAATTCATTAGACATATGACTCTTATGGTTATAACATAAATGATAATAAAAAAATAAATGGATAATAGCAATAAAATTCAAATAAAAAATTGAATTTTTTTCATTAACTAATTTTTTTAATTATGACTAAATTCTACCCTTACTGGTGGGAAGACCAACCAGATTATAAAGAGAGTAGCGGGCTGCCAAAGAAAACCGATACTGTAATTGTTGGTGCTGGTTTTACAGGTTTAAGTGCAGCAATCACTTTAGCAAAATCTGGAGTTTCCGTTGTTGTTTTTGACTCTGAAGATATTGGTTTTGGCGCAAGCACTAGAAACGGTGGGATGATGGGCTCAGGCCATAAAGTTTCAACCCAACAGGCCGAAAAAAAGTATGGCTCAGATATAGCTGGAAAAATCCATAAAGAAGCAAATGCATCCCTCGCATTTACTACCAATTTAATTAAAGAAAACAAGATTGATTGCGACCTTCAGATTTGTGGCAGATTAAGGACATCTTGGGTGCCTCAAGACCAAATGATTATGTCAGAGAATCTAGAAAAATTAAAAGCTATCGATGATTTTAATTCTAGAATGATTGATCCATCCAAAATGTCTGAATCCATTAAGACTGATTTATACTTTGGCGGTCAATACTATGAAGATCATGGATCAGTCCAACCTAGAAAGTTTCATTATGGCCTTCATCAGCTCGCTATAGATGCAGGTGTGAAAGTCTTTGGAAATATGCCAGTAAATCAGATAACAAGAATATCAGGAGTAGAAAAGGCTAACTTCAATGTTTCCGTTGCTAGTAAATCAATAAGCTGCCGAAATGTTTTGATAGCAACTAACGGATACACTCGAACATCCCTTTCAAAGTATTTATCAAGAAGAATTTTGCCAGTTCCTAGCTTTATTATTACGACTGATGAAATTGGTGCTGATAAAGTAAATTCACTAATACCAGGAGGTCATTGCATAGTTGAAACAAGAAAGCGATATTGTTATTATCGACCAACACCATGCGGGAAAAGAATAATGATTGGAACAAGGGCGGCTATGCATTCAATGTCAGCAGAAAATGCTCTTCCAATCCTTAAAAAAACATTATCAGAGATTTTTCCAGAGCTTAATGGGGTTGAGGTAAGTCATTGTTGGACTGGGTTCACAGGCTTTAGTTTTAGTATGCTTCCAAATTTGGGATGTCATGATGGAAAATATTCAGCGATGGGCTACTGTGGCAATGGGGTAGCTATGGCGCCCTATTTGGGACATATGGCTGCATTGAAGATTCTAGAACCAAATAAAAAAGTAACCGTATTTGAAGATACATTATTAGAGACTCGCCCCTATTACTTTGGAGCGCCCTGGTTCCTTCCAATTGCTAGTGCCTACTTTAAAGTATACGATAAATTTGATAACTACCGCAGAGTAAAAAATTTAAACAATATTTTGTGAATTGCTTGGCACTTCAATAGCTATCCATAATCTTAAGAAATACATAACTGCATGGTAAAATACCCGCTTTTTAAATAATTGGAGATTATCCATGGAGCAAACTTTATCAATAATTAAACCAGATGCTGTGGCTAAAAACGTCATCGGTCAGATTTACTCAAGATTTGAAAATGCTGGCTTTAAAATAGTCGCATCAAAAATGATCCATTTGGACAAAGAAATGGCTGGTGGATTCTATGCTGTTCACAAGGATAGACCTTTTTTTAATGACCTAATGTCTTTTATGACTTCTGGGCCAGTAATGATTCAGGTTTTGGAGGGTGAAAATGCAGTTGCTAAGCACCGTGAAATTATGGGCGCTACAAACCCACAAGAAGCTGATAAAGGCACTATAAGAGCGGATTTTGCTGAATCTTTAGATGAGAATGCTGTCCATGGTTCAGATTCTCTAGAAAATGCTGCCATTGAGATTGCCTATTTTTTTGGTGAAGATGGCGTTTGTCCAAGAACGCGATAAAATAGATAATCATTCTTATGTTGGAAAAGCAAAATCTACTTGGACTTACTCAAAGTAAGTTAAGGGATTTTTTTTCTGACTTAAATGAAAAACCTTTCCGCACAAAGCAGGTTATGCAATGGATTTATCACCAAGGTGTTTATGACTTTGGTGATATGCATAATCTATCTAAAGAGTTAAGGCAAAAGCTTGCTGCAATAGCTTCTATTAACTTACCGGAAGTTATTTCAATCAATAATTCAAGAGATGGTGTTATCAAGTGGGTTATTAAACTTGGTGAAGAGAATCATATTGAAACTGTTTATATTCCTCAAAAAGATCGTGGAACTCTCTGTATTTCTTCTCAAGTTGGCTGCTCACTAGCATGTACTTTTTGTTCAACAGGATATCAGGGTTTTAATAGAAACCTCAAATCTCATGAGATTATTGGCCAAGTTCTTATCGCTCAGAATCATTTAAACCAAAATAATAATCGCATCTCCAATGTTGTTTTTATGGGAATGGGGGAGCCGCTTCTGAATGAATCACCAGTTTATGATGCTTGTGAGATTCTATTAGATGATTGGGCTTTTGGACTATCTAGGAGGCGCGTCACTGTTTCATCATCCGGGATTGTTCCTGCATTGCTAAGGATGTCAGATAAAGTTCCAGTGAGTCTAGCTATATCATTACATGCACCAAACGATGAATTAAGGGATATACTTGTTCCAATTAATAAAAAATATCCCATTAAAGAGCTAATGAAGGCTTGTCATTATTACTTAAAAGCAGGAACGCAAGAAAGGCATATATTGTTTGAATATGTCATGCTTGAGGGTGTTAATGATTCTATAGAAAATGCTAAATCACTCTCAGAATTATTAAATTTTTGGTTTGAGCGAGAGTCTGCCAAGGTCAACCTTATTCCCTTTAACCCATTTCCAGAAAGTCAGTATAAAACTTCAAAAAATACTACTATAGATAAATTCCAAGATATACTGCATCGTTCAGGAATACGAACAACAACGAGAAGAACCAGAGGCGATGATGTAGATGCCGCATGTGGTCAGCTTGCTGGAAAGGTGCTGGACAAGAGTAGAAGAAATGTTGGACGGAATTGATTACTACCCGAAGAAGAAAAAGCGAATATTTGGAAAATTAATTTGGTTATTTCTATTTTTATTGACTTTAATTGGGGTCTGGTATTATCTCCAAGGTCTAGATTTTAGTCAAAGTAAATCAAGCTCGATTATTATCAGTCAGCCATCCGTTATTGTTGAAAATGAGAACAAAATTATTGAGGTTTCTGAAGAAGAAATTAAGCCTAAAGTAATAGAGACCAATGGAGCAAGTCTTGATGAAGTTGTAAGTAATTATGAAGCAAATACACAAAATTAAAAGAAGGGTTTCTAGACAAATATTTGTCGGTGGTGTTGCTATTGGAGGTGATGCCCCGATAAGCGTCCAAAGTATGACTAATACTGACACTTGTGACGTAAATTCTACTGTTTCCCAGATAATTTCTCTTGAAGAAGCTGGTGCTGATATGGTTCGAGTTTCAATTCCAACTATGGAGGCTGCAGAGGCCTTTAAAGAAATAAAAAAATTGGTTAAGATACCTTTGATTACTGATATTCATTTTGATTATAAGATAGCTTTGAAAGTTGCAGAGTATGGCTCTGACTGTTTAAGGATAAATCCTGGGAATATCGGCAAAGAGGATCGAGTAAGAGAGGTAGTCGCATCTGCAAAACATAATGGTATTCCTATTAGGGTTGGAGTAAACGCTGGATCACTTGAGAAAGATTTGCAAAAAAAATATACTGAACCTACTCCTGAAGCAATGGTAGAGTCCGCTTTTAGACATATTGATATCTTAGATAAGTTAAATTTTGACAATTTTAAAGTTTCTCTCAAAGCTTCTGAGGTTTTTATGACTGTGTTTGCCTATCGTCAACTAGCTACACAAATTGATAATCCACTCCACCTTGGTATTACTGAGGCTGGATCTTTTCGTTCAGGTGCAGTTAAATCTTCAATTGGAATGGGTTTGTTATTAAGTGAGGGCATTGGTGATACCATTAGAGTATCACTGGCATCAGACCCTGTGAATGAAGTTAAAGTAGGTTTTGATATTTTAAAATCACTGAACCTAAGAAAAAAGGGTGTCAACTTAATTGCATGTCCATCCTGTTCAAGACAGAAATTTGATGTTATTTCTGTAGTCAACGATTTAGAATCTCGCCTTGAGGATATCAATGAATCTATTGATGTCGCAGTGATTGGTTGCGTAGTTAATGGTCCAGGAGAGGCAAAAGAGGTTAGTGTTGGTCTTACGGGAGGGTCCCCTAACTTGCTGTATATTGATGGTAAAACTCACAGCAAGGTCGACAATGAATCTTTGGTTGATACTCTTGAAAGGCAGATTAGAAGGCGAATACCTATTTCAAATGTTTAAGTCTTTTGAATGCTTTGTATTTATAGATGCCAATAATTAAGTAATAGCCTATCGATGCGCTGATTACTGAAGTAATTATTCCGCCAACCCAAAAAGCTAACGTTGCATTTCCAAAATTTTGCATTAGATAGGAGAATGTGAATTCGAACTCTGGATCCATCTCAATACCCATAATAGAGGCCCCTAATTTGTAGGTAAAGAAATAAAAAGGAACCATTGTAATAGGATTATTAATCCATACAACAAGGATTGAAAGTAGAATATTTGCTGAAAACAATACTGCAAAGATCGCGACTAATAAGGTATGCATTGGTAGAGGGATAAATGCAAAAAAAAGACCAATTGCAAATGCTCTAGAGATTGTTTTTTTGTTCCATTTCCAAATTTCAGGATTGGTTAAATGTTTGTTGAACCAGCCAAGATTGATACTTTCTGGTTTAGGACTATATTTTTTTAGAGTGTCTTTCATTAATTTCTTGAAGCCTGGATTATGTTCTCTGGAGTCAAGCCGTAAATTTCATAAAGTTCTGATTGTGAGCCGTGTTCTGTAACTTTGTCAGGAACACCTAATATGTGAAGATTCGTTTTAATATTGTTATTTTGAAGGACTTCATTAATGGCACTTCCCGCGCCACCCTTTAAAGTATTGTCCTCTATAGAAACGAGAGTTTTAGATTCATTTGCAATTTTAATAATTAGTTTCTCATCTAGGGGTTTTACAAACCTCATATCCACTACAGTAGCATTAATTTTTTCAGAAGCCTCAATTGCAATATCAAGCATGTTTCCAAAAGAGAAGATGGATATGTCTTTTCCAGTTCTTACTACACTTGCCTTTCCCATTTCAATTGAGGAGTCAGTTACAAAATCATCAACACTAGATTTTCCTCTTGGAAATCTTATACAAACTGGACCTTCAAATTGATTTGCAAAGTTGAGTGCTTTATACATCTCTAAAGATGAGCTTGGAGCTATGATGGTTATATTTGGTATACATCGCAAGAAACTCAAATCAAAAATTCCTGCATGAGTTGCTCCATCAGCTCCCACAAGACCTGCTCTGTCGATAGCAAAAGTAACATTTAAATTCTGCAATGCAATGTCATGAATAAACTGATCATACCCTCTTTGTAAAAAGGTTGAGTATATTGCGACTATGGGTTTTAAGCCTTTGATTGCCATTCCTCCTGCAAGGGTTACTGCATGCTGCTCGGCTATAGCTACATCAACAAAACGGTCAGGAAATTGATTCGCAAAGTCAACCATTCCTGAGCCTTCAGACATTGCAGGGGTTATTCCAATAATCTTTTCATCGTCCTTGGCAGAATTACAAAGCCAGTCTCCAAAAACACTACTATAGCTCGGTAAATTATTCTTCGAAGTAGAAGGAGGTGAGATGCCATGAAATTTAAGTGGATTTTCTTCAGCTGCTTCAACACCATGACCTTTTTTTGTAATGATGTGCAGAATTCTTGGCTTCTGAAGATTTTTAAGATTTTCTAGAGTTTTAACTAGGATAGAAATATCGTGGCCATCAATTGGCCCAAAATAGTCAATACCTAATTCTTCAAAGAGAGTTCCAGGAAGAATCATTCCTTTCAAATGTTCTTCAGATCGTTTCGCAAATTTTTGAATTCGTGGCAGTCTTTCTAAAAATTCAAGTGATTTAGATTTCATGGTTGAGTATATCTTTCCAGAAATTAGTCTGGTTAGATATTTACTCAGTGCCCCTACATTCTTAGAGATCGACATATCATTGTCGTTAAGGATGATCAAAAGATTGGCATCAGTATCTCCAGCATGATTGAGTGCCTCAAAAGACATCCCGCCAGTTAGTGCGCCATCACCAATAACAGCAATTGAGGTGTCAGATTTATTATTCAGATTATTTGCAAATGCAATTCCTAAGGCGGCGCTTATTGAAGTCGATGAATGGCCTGCACCAAAGACATCATGCTCACTTTCGCTTCTTTTTGTAAAGCCAGATAGACCGTCTTTCTGACGAAGAGTTGACATCTTATCTTTTCTTCCTGTTAAGATTTTATGGGTATAAGCCTGGTGACCTACATCCCAAATAAAAGTATCATCTGGACTATCAAAAACATAGTGCAAAGCTAGGGTTAACTCAATTGTTCCAAGATTAGAGCTTAAGTGGCCTCCAGTCTTTTCAATGCTTTCAACTAAAAATACTTTAATATCTTCTGCAAGGGTATTGAGTTCATCAATACTTAGGCTTTTAATGTCTTTAGAATTTTGAATTTGGTCTAATATCATCTCAGAAGAATTATTAATAAAGCATGAAAAACAAGAAAGGAGGAATTATACACTTCTCAGCGCAATTTAAAGTGAAGCCCTCATGGAGTTTTAATGTTTATCAAAGGGTTAATTAAGCTTAATTTCTCAGTTATGGTGAGTAAAATTATAATTTTTAAAGTCCTATATTCCAAAATATGCATACTATCTGTGCTTTATATAAGTTTACAAGACTTGATGATTTTGAGGCTATACAGATTCCCTTAAAGTCATTTCTAAATTCTTTAGCTATCAGGGGTACACTTTTGTTGGCAAGAGAAGGAATCAATGGAACTATTTCTGGGAGTAAAGACAATATTGAAAAAGTTCTTGACTATTTGCAGTCAGATGCCAGATTTCATGGCATTGATTTTAAATATTCATATAGTGAAAAAATCCCATTTAAGAGGCTAAAGGTTAAACTAAAAAAAGAAATAGTCACAATGGGCTTAAAAGAAATTGACCCAACACATTCAGTTGGTACCTATGTAAAGCCAAAAGATTGGAATGATTTAATCAATGACCCCGACGTTGTATTAATTGATACTCGAAACAATTATGAATATGAAATCGGAAGTTTTAAAGGCGCAATCAATCCAAAAACTGAAACTTTTAGAGAGTTTCCAAATTTCACAAAAAACAATTTAGAGAAATACCGCAATAAGAAAATAGCAATGTTTTGCACTGGAGGTATTCGCTGCGAAAAATCTACTGCTTACCTCAAGTCTGAGGGTTTTGAGAATGTGTTTCACCTTCAAGGAGGAATTCTTAAATATCTAGAAGAGATTGGTGAAGATGAGAGTTTATGGGAAGGCGAGTGTTTTGTTTTTGATGATAGAGTTGCAGTTAAACATAACCTTGAGCAGGGTAAATATGATCAATGTCATGCTTGCAGATTCCCCATTACTAAAGAAGATACGTTGCATCCTCATTATGAAAAAGGTGCTTCATGCCCGAGATGTTTTGGAACTAAAAACGAAAATCAAATAGCCCGATATAGAGAAAGAGAAAAACAGGTTCAGTTGGCAAAAAAAAGAGGTCAAGAGCATATTGGAGATGATGCAATCAAAGTTATGAAAAAAAATAGATAATCTAAAAAAAGGTTCGTTAATGTTTGAAAGAAAAGATATTTCAAGGCTTAAGAAGGACATTGTTCTAGATGTTGAATTATTGGGCTCTAAATTTAATTTGCATACTCGCTGGGGTGTTTTTAGTCCTCGTTCAATTGATGACGGCACTGTCCTTCTCATGAAATATATTAGCGCGGATGAGAACGATGTTTGTTTAGATTTGGGTTGTGGTTATGGGCCTATTGGTCTTGCCCTGGCAAGGCATTGCTCTAAGGGCCAAGTTCACATGGTGGATAAGGATTTTGTGGCCGTTGAGCTTGCAAATTACAATGCAAAAAATAATGGTATTACTAATGCCAAAGCATACCTCTCAGATGCTTTTACCCATGTGCCAAATGAGATAAGGTTTGACCAAATCATTTCAAATATTCCAGCAAAAGTTGGACGTGAGCAGCTTTCAGTTATTCTTTATGATGCCTACGACGCTCTTGAAACTGGAGGAAAAATCACTGTTGTTACTATTAATGGTTTGAAAGATTTTATCAAGGCTAATTTTAAGTCCGTTTTTGGAAATTATAAAAAAATTAAACAGGGACAAAAGTATATAATTTCGCAAGCTGTAAAACAATAATTCCTTAATTGACTCTTTACAGTGATTTAAATTCTAGATTAAAATAGCAGTTAAAAAATGGAGTAATAAATTGGAAGTATTAGAAAAAATTCAAAAACAAGTCGACAGTGCTGCAATTGTCATTTATATGAAAGGAACCCCACAATTTCCCCAATGTGGCTTCTCTGCTCGAGCAGCTCAAACGCTTGCTTCTACTGGAGTTGAGTTTGCTTATGTAAATGTTTTTGAAGACCAGGAAGTTTTTCAAAGTCTCCCTGACTTTGCGGATTGGCCTACCTTTCCACAGATATATTTCAATTCAGAACTCGTTGGTGGGGGAGATATTATCGTTGAAATGGCTGAGCAAGACACTCTAAAGGACGCCATGCAAGAAGCTGTAGAAAAGTTTAATAGCTAAATATCTACACTCTTCTCAGCCTATATCCGTTCAATTTCAACCATTGTTTCTGCTCTTTGTAGTCAGGCATAATTGATTCGACCGATTTCCAGAAGTTAGCAGAATGATTTCTATGAATTGTGTGAACTAATTCATGGACAATAACGTAATCAATGACGCTCATAGGGGCCATTACCAAAAGGTAATTTAGGTTGATATTGTTTTTTGAAGAGCATGATCCCCACATTGTTTTTTGACATTTAATTCTGATTTGATTAATTTTCAAATTATGCTTATTGCAAAAATAAGCCACTCTAGGGATTGCTATTTCTCTGAATTTTTGTTTATACCATTTTCTTATGGCCAATGAGAGAGATTCTGAATCAATCAAATTAGCAATAAATTCCTCACCATTGAAGGTTATCTCATTCGACTCACTTTGTTTTATGATGATTGGAAAAAGTGAGCCTAAATATAAAAGTCTATTACTATTGATAGCAGCATTCTTTAATTGATCTTCAATTAATTTTGTTTTGTTTAGAATCCACTTTTCTTTTTCGTTAATAAAATCTTGAATCTTTTCGATAGAGAGTCTTTTAGGCGCTCGAACAACCAGCTCTGCATTTTCGTTAATAGTTAAGCTGAGTGTTTTTCTCTTACTTCTTATTATCTTGCTTGGCGTCATAAGAAAATATAATTACTTCATCCATTCTCTTGCATTTTCAAACATTCTCATCCAGGGTGAGCGCTCTTCCCATTCATTTGGATGCCAAGAGTTCTGAACTGCTCTAAATACCCTCTCAGGATGAGGCATCATGATGGTAATCCTACCTGTGTCATCACAAATTGCTGCAGCTGCATTTTGAGAGCCATTAGGGTTGTGAGGATAGGTTTGAGATGGTATTCCAGAGTGATCAACATATTGCATCGATATGTTTTTAAGAGGTAAACTTGACTCAAAGGTTGCTTTTCCCTCGCCATGAGCAATGGCAATTGGCATGATTGAGTCTTCCATGCCCTCAAAAAGTATCGATTTTGTTCGATTAATCCTAACTCCAGTAAATCTGGCTTCAAACTGTTCAGAAGTATTTCTTTCAAATGATGGCCAATCCTCAGTTCCAGGAATAATTTCTCGAAGATTTGAAATCATTTGACAGCCATTACAAACGCCTAAGGTGAAGCTGTCAGACCTTGAAAAATAATCAGAAAATTCATCTCTAGCCCTGTGATTTAATAAGATTGAGTTTGCCCATCCTCTTCCAGCTCCAAGAACATCACCGTAGGAGAAACCCCCGCAAGCAGCTAAACCTTTGAAATTTGATAAAGAGATTTCTCCAGACAGAATTTGACTCATATGGACATCAGTTGCCTCGAAACCCGCTTTTGAAAATGCTGCTGCCATTTCAATATGGCCATTAATGCCTTGCTCTCTTAGTATTGCAATTTTCGGTCTAACTCTTTGATTGAGATAGGGCGCACTGATGATTTCATTGATATTAAAACTTGGTAAGACTTTAAGACCCTTTGAATTTTTAGATATTTCTAAATTTTCAGACTCAGCACATTCTGGATTGTCTCTAAGTTTTGAAATTTGGTAAGAGGTTGAAGACCATAGCTGCTGAAGATTGCTTCTCTTGCTTTGAAAAACTTTTTTATCCTCATGGCAGATTACAATTTCGTCACTAGCATTAATCTTAGCAATTGATTTTGTATGATCTTTGAGTCCAATTTTAGAAAGCTCACCTAGAACAGTTTTTCTATTTTTATCATTGACTTGAATAATACAGCCAAGCTCCTCATTAAATAAATCAGTAATGATATCTGAGACAATTATATCTAGGCCACACTGAGAGGCGAATGCCATCTCTACTAGGGAGATAAATGCTCCTCCATCAGACCTGTCATGGTAAGCGCTAACCATGCCTCTCTTGTTTAAGGAGTTCATTACTGAGAAGAATTTAGCAAACATAGATGGATCATCAAGATCAGGAGCGATATTGCCAACTTGATTAAAAACTTGTGCTAGGGATGATCCCCCCATCCTATTTTTTCCAAGCCCAAGATCTACTAGAAATAACTCAGAATTAATATCAGTATTCAGTAAAGGCGTCATTTGTAACCTTGCATCAGGCGTTTTTGAGAAGGCACTGATAATCAGTGATAAAGGTGCGGTTACAGATTTATCAATATCATTCTCTTTCCAAGAGCTTTTCATGGACATAGAGTCTTTTCCAACCGGGATGGCAATGCCAAGTTGAGGACAAAGTTCCATTCCAATTGATTTGACTGCTTCATAAAGTTTTGCATCTTCTCCAGGATGACCACTTGCACACATCCAGTTTGCTGATAGTTTGATGTGACCAATATCTTCAATATAAGAACTGAGCATATTCGTTAAAGCTT
Organism: Candidatus Thioglobus sp. REDSEA-S12_B1; assembly: GCA_001628405.1. Classification (GTDB taxonomy): domain Bacteria; phylum Pseudomonadota; class Gammaproteobacteria; order PS1; family Pseudothioglobaceae; genus Pseudothioglobus. Next base: position 31,762 of record LURN01000028.1, read on the forward strand.
CGCCAACGCTCATTCTTGCTGCTGCTGCTGCATTAATCAGTGATATCGGGGTTTTTTCACCAATAGACATAGCTTCACCTTGGTAGCCATCATAATCTGAAAGAGAGATGGCGCAGTCTGCAACCGGTACTTGCCATGGACCAATCATTTGATCTCTAGCAATAAGTCCAGTAACCGTCCTATCTGCAATTGTGATTAAGAAATTTTTACTCGCTATAGTTGGAAGATTGAGTAGACGGTTGATTGCATCTGAAAGTTCAATATTAACTGAATTAAAATGATTTTCAATAATAGGTAATGACTTGACATCCTTATGAATTTTAGGAGATGAGCCAAATAAAAGTGACATTTCAAGGTCGATTGGTTTATTGTTGAAATGAGAGTCTTCCAATAATAAATGTCTATCTTCTGTTGCACTTCCTAAAACAGCATAAGGCGCTCTCTCTTTCCTGCAAATCTCATCAAAAAGTGGAATGCTTGCCTCTTTAATTGCTATGACATATCTCTCTTGTGATTCATTGCACCATATTTCAAGTGGAGACATTTTAAGTTCATCATTTGGAATTGATCTTAATTGGAGCTTAGCACCTTTTTTTGAGTCATTGACGAGCTCAGGAATTCCATTTGAAAGTCCTCCAGCACCAATATCGTGAATTGAGACAATTGGGTTATTCTTACCTAAATTCGTGCAGGCACTAATGACTTCTTGAGCGCGTCTTTGCATTTCTGGATTGGCTCTTTGGACAGATGCAAAATCAAGGCTTTCGTTTTGATCACCACTTCCGATGCTTGATGCTGCCCCTCCACCTAGTCCAATCAGCATTGCTGGACCTCCTAAAACGATTATTTTATCGCCATCAGAAATCAAACCTTTTTCAACATGATTATTTTGAATGTTTCCTATGCCGCCAGCTAACATAATTGGCTTGTGATAACCTCTCACATCATCATTCTTTGTCTTTTGTTCATATGTTCTAAAATAGCCACATGTATTAGGTCTTCCAAATTCATTATTGAATGATGCCGCACCAATTGGTCCATCAATCATGATTTCTAATGCGGAAGCAATCTGGCTAGGTTTGCCATAATCAATTTCCCATGGCTGAATTGAATTTGGCAATTTCAAATTTGATACCGAGAAGCCGCATAAACCCGCTTTGGGTTTGGAGCCTCTCCCAGTGGCACCTTCATCTCTAATTTCGCCTCCAGAGCCTGTAGCTGCTCCAGGATCAGGTGCTATAGCCGTAGGATGATTATGGGTTTCTACCTTCATAAGCACGGCTTTCTCAGCAACTCTGGTTTGATAAATACCTTCTTCATTTGTCTCAAAGTAGTTTGAATCATAACCATTCATAACTGCAGAGTTATCGCTGTAGACAGACAAAAGTCCTTCAGGGTTCTGCTTGTAGGTATTTTTAATCATTCCAAAAAGAGAGATAGCTTGCTCTTCTGAATCTATAGTCCAATCTGCATTAAATATTTTATGTCTACAGTGCTCTGAGTTTGCTTGAGCAAACATCATGAGTTCGACATCTCTTGGATTTCTTTCTAAAGCAATAAAACTCTCAAACAAATAATTAATTTCACTCTCACTCAATGCAAGTCCAAGTTCATTATTGGCATCAGTAATAGCTGATTTACCAAAAGTAAGAATATCTATGCTATTAAATTCACTTGGCTTAAATTCACTGAATAATAAATCTGAGTCATTGATTTCCTTAAGGTGAGATTCTGTCATCTTATCCATGACAAGCTCCAAGATAATGATTAATTCTTGGGCATTAATTTTTCGATCAAAATGATAATTGATTCCTCTCTCTACTCTTGAAATTACTGATAAGCCGCACAGCTTACAAATATCTGATGCCTTAGAAGACCATGGAGAAATGGTTCCAATTCGAGGTGAAATTGTCACACTATATTGAGAATTTTTTAAATCAATTTCTGGTGCGTAATTTAAAAGTTTATCCAGAGTTTTTTTGTTGGATGTGCTTAAATCTTTATTCGAGTCAATAAAGTGAATATACTCAGCCCCAATTAGGTTTAGATTTGGGATTAAAGCCTCTAGTTTTTCATTGAGAGCGTTGACTTTAAATTTTCTAAGCGCCTGGATTCCTGAGTGAAATGAAATCATAGCTCAGACAAGATCTCATCTGAAATATCAGCGTTATGATAAACGTCTTGCGTATCATCAAGATCTTCAAGTCTTTCTATAAGCTTCATAAATTTTTGTGCATCTTCCAAGTTAAGCTCAACTCTATTTGCTGGTTCCATAGTTATCTCTGAATGGTCTGGAGTTAAATCATTAGCTAGTAGAGCATCTTTAACTGTGAAAAAATTCTCAGGTGAAGTAATTACATCAATCGAGTCGTCATCATTGACAACAATATCATCAGCACCAGATTCAATTGCTATTTCCATAATAGTGTCTTCATCTCCAGATGAGAAGCTAATAAAGCCTTGTTTGGAAAACATGTAGGAGACTGAGCCATCTGTTCCAAGGTTCCCCCCGTGCTTTGAAAATGCATGCCTGACATCAGATACGGTGCGATTTTTATTATCTGTAAGACAATCAACCATTATGGCAGTACCACCAAGACCATAACCCTCATAGCGGATCTCCTCGTAATTTTCGCCTTCAAGGTCACCAGAGCCCCTTTTGACTGCGTTGTCGATAGTATCTCTCTTCATATTAGCCGCCAAAGCTTTATCAATTACGGCTCTCAGAGAGGGATTATTTTCAATAACGCCGCCACCCATTTTTGCAGCAACTACAATTTCTTTAATCAGCTTTGTGAAAATTTTCCCGCGTTTGGCATCTTGCGCACCTTTTCTGTGCTGGATGTTATGCCATTTACTGTGACCTGCCATTTTTTATTACTATCTCCAATAAAATGTTATTTTGTAAAATCTAGTAAACGTTGAATAGAATGTTTTGCATTGTCTATTACATTAGAATCGATAAGAATTTCGTTTTGACCAGTATTTAACGTTTCAAGACATTTTTCTAGGCTATTCATCGCCATCCAATTGCAGTGTGCGCACGACTCGCAGTCTGCACCCTCGCCCATAGTAGGAGCTTCGAGTAATTTTTTATGAGGAGCAACCTCCTTCATTTTGTGAAAAATACCGTTATCAGTTGCCACTATGAAGGTTGTTTCTGGTCTTGAAGATACAGCATTAATCAATTGAGTTGTAGAACCTACGACGTCAGCAAGAGCAATAACCTCTTTAGGTGATTCAGGATGAACCAATATTCCAGCTTCAGGATGCATTTTCATTAGTCTTTTAAGGCCTTCAGCTTTGAACTCTTCATGAACGATACATGCTCCATCCCAAATCAACATCTCTACACCAGTCATTGACTGAACATAATGACCAAGATGTTTATCAGGTGCCCAGAGGACTTTTTTTCCTTCGTTATGCAATTTCTGAACTACTTTTAGTGCACTTCCTGATGTTACAACCCAATCTGCCCTTGCCTTAACTTCTGCAGAGGTATTAGCATAGACAACGACCTCGTGATCAGGATTTTGATCACAAAACTCGGAAAATTCATCAATTGGGCAGGATAAGTCAAGAGAGCATGTAGCATTCTCATCCAAAACCAAAACTCTTTTCTCTGGAGATAAAATTTTAGCAGTCTCACCCATAAACTTCACGCCAGCAACAATAATAGTTTCAGCATCACTATTTTGACCAAACCTAGCCATCTCAAGAGAGTCTGAGACTATACCACCAGTTTCCTCAGCTAAAGTTTGAAGGTCACCACTTACGTAATAGTGGGCGACCAGAGTAGCATTATTTTTCTTAAGTGCTTCCTTAATTGAATCTTCAATAGATTGATCTATAACTATGTTTTGCATTACTGAGTTTTATTTAAAAGGTTAACCTTAATATTCAGTTCTTTAAGTTGAGTCTTGGAAACTATCGATGGTGCATCAGTAAGAAGACATGCTGCTGTTTGAGTTTTCGGAAATGCAATGACATCCCTAATTGACTCGGTTTTGCTCAGAATCATCACTAACCTATCAAGTCCAAAAGCAATACCTCCATGAGGTGGGCATCCGTAATCGAGAGCATCCAATAGAAACCCAAATTTTTCTCTAGCCTCATCATCTTCAATCCCTAGAATCTTAAGGACAGTCTTTTGCATTTCACTCTGATGAATTCTTATTGATCCGCCACCAACCTCAGATCCATTAATAACTAAATCATAGGCTCTTGAGAGAGACTCTTCAGGGTTGTTTTGTAACTCTTTTACGCTGACACTTGGTGCAGTAAATGGATGGTGAATGGCGTTTAGAGAACCATCATCTGAGGCCTCAAACATAGGGAAGTCCCTTACCCAAACTGGCGCCCATTCTTTATCAAATAAGTCGAGGTCATGACCCAGTTTTTCTCTGAGGTTTCCAAGTGCTTCATTGACAACTTTAGATTTATCTGCTCCAAAAAAGATGATATCTCCAGTCTTAGCTTCAGTTAAATCTATCACCTTTTGAGTGACATCATCACCTAAGAATTTAATGATTGGCGAAGAAGGCCCTTCTTCATTAAGCTTGATGTAAGCGAGACCCTTGGCACCATAAATACTGACAAATTTTGTATAGTCGTCAATTTGTTTACGACTAATTGAAGCGCCTCCATCTACTTTCATGGCTGCTACTCTACCTTTTTTATCGTTCGCTGGCCCAGAGAAGACTTTGAATTCAACGTCTTTCATGATTTCATTTACATCAACCATATGAAGTGGAATTCTAAGATCAGGCCTATCAACACCATAGAGCTTGATAGCATCTTCATAAGAAATTGATGGAAACTTAGATGGGAGATCAATATTTCCAACATCTGCAAAAAGACCTCTAATCATTTCCTCCATAAGCGACGTAATTTCTTCTTCATTCATGAATGACGTCTCTACATCTAGCTGAGTAAACTCGGGCTGTCTATCGGCTCTTAAGTCTTCATCCCTGAAGCATTTAACAATTTGGTAGTACCTTTCAAAACCAGACATCATTAAGAGCTGTTTGAACAGCTGAGGTGATTGGGGGAGGGCAAAAAAACTACCTTCATGAGTTCTTGATGGAACAAGGTAATCCCTAGCTCCTTCAGGTGTTGCTTTTGTAAGGAAAGGAGTTTCAATATCAAGAAAATCATTTCTATCCATAAAGTCACGCATGAAGTGTGTTACTTTTGATCTGAGACGCAGTCTCTTTTGCATCTCATCTCTTCGAAGGTCTAGATAGCGATATTTGAGTCTGACCTCTTCTGAGGTCTCCATAGAATCTAGTTGAAATGGCATTGGTTTTGAGTTATTCAAAATTTCAATGTGTTCAGCAAGAACTTCAATTTCACCAGTTGGTATTTTCTCGTTTACCATTTCTGTATCTCTGGCAATTACTTTTCCATTAATTAGAAGAACGAACTCATTTCTGATTGTTTCAGCTAACTTAAAAGTATCAGCTGTATCAGGATTAATCACTACCTGAGAGATTCCTTTTTTATCACGAACATCCAGAAATATTACTCCTCCATGATCTCGCCTTCTGTTAACCCAGCCGCAAAGCGTTACATCTTCATTAAGATTAGCTTTGGTTAGTTCTCCACAAAAATGTGTTCTCATTTCTTTCCCTTAATTTTTAAATTCTCAGGAGTAACAACTCCTGCTGAGATAACTAGTTTGAATGCTTCTTCGACTGACATTTGTAGCTCATAGGCGTCTTTTTTTGGCATCATTACAAAGAACCCTGAAGTAGGGTTAGGTGTTGTTGGTACAAAAAGATTGATTACATCTTCACCAATGATTTTTTTGACCTCTCCTTCATAGTCTCCAGATTGAAAGGCAATAACCCAGATTCCTTTGCTTGGATACTGAATCAAAAAGGCTTTTCTGAAGCTGTCACTTGAAGTATTGAGAACAGTTGATGATATTTTTTTAAGAGCATTGTAGATATTTCTAAAGCCCGGAATTTTATTGAGCGCTCTTTCCCAAAGATCTACAAGCTTTCTGCCTAATATATTCGTTACTAGGGCGCCAGTAATCAGGATAATCAAAATTACTAGAATGATTCCAGAGCCTGGTATTGTTGTATCTAAATTTAAGAGTGATTCTGGAAGAAGTTGAGGAGGAACTAGATTATTTACAACCTCTAAAAAGAATTTAATAACGAGCACACTTAAGGCTAAAGGAATCCAAAAAAGGAGTCCAGATATAAAGTAATTTCTTAAGCGCTTCACTGAACTAAATAAGAAAGTCTAAAAAAACGATTATTTTAACACAAGCTGGAGTTGCAATTTAATACTCAGAGGTTGAATATGAGTAGGCTATAGATTATTTTTCCTCTTCTCGAAGAGTTAGAACTTCATGACCATTTTCAGTAACTAAAATGGTATGCTCCCATTGGGCTGAGAGAGATCTATCTTTTGTTGTTACAGTCCAGCCATCAATCCTTGATGTCACGACTTCATATCCACCTAGATTAATCATTGGTTCGATTGTGAAGGTCATACCAGGTTCTAAAATAGGGCTCTGGTTAATCTTGCCATCATCATAATGAATAACTTGAGGAAGCTCATGAAAGACTTCTCCTATACCATGTCCACAGTAATCTCTAACAACTGAGCAGTTTTTACTGTGAGCATAATCACCAATAACTTTTCCAATCTCACCAAGATGAATCCCTGGCTTAACAATATCAATACCCAACATCATTGAGTCTCTTGCCACATTGCAAATTTTTTGAGCTTTAACGCTGGGTTTTCCAATGATAAACATTTTTGATGTATCGCCATGAAATCCATCTTTTATCACTGTGATATCTATGTTGATAATATCACCTTTTTTTAATTTTTTTTCACTTGGAATTCCATGGCATACAACATTATTGATGGAAGTACAAATAGACTTTGGAAATCCGTTATAGTGCAGTGGTGCAGTAATTGAGTCTAAATCATTAATAATAAAGTCATGACAAATT
>LURN01000029.1 GCA_001628405.1 Candidatus Thioglobus sp. REDSEA-S12_B1
ACAATTATCTAGACCCAACTGATGGAGCTAAAAATTCACTTAATTTTGGAATTTCACTTCCTTCAAGTGACTATAAATACTATAACTTAAGTGGAAGTCACTTAAGCTACAGACCGATTAACAACACTACAACTCTAAAGTTGACGGGAGATGTCAGTTTAGCTAGAGGTTATAGTAATGATAGCCTGCCATTCTATAAACGCTATTTTGGAGGTGGAAGTGGCTCTGTAAGAGGATTTGGTAATGAAACTCTTGGACCTCTGTACCCGAACGGTAGCGCCAAAGGAGGTGAAGTTTCTATTCTTGGAAGTGCAAATCTAATTACTCCAGCTTTCTTTTTTGATAACAATGACAAGATGAGAATGAGTGCTTTTGTAGATACAGGAAACATTTTTGAGAAAACCTCAAATATTGATCTCGGTGACATTCGAATGTCTGCTGGTTTTGGATTTGCCTATCTAAGCCCAATTGGCCCAATTGGAGCGTTTATTTCAACTCCGATTCTTAAAAAGGATGGGGATATTATTGAAGAATTTGGTTTTTCATTAGGAACTGGATTCTAAATCCTCTATGAGGACCTTATTATTTCTTATTTTTAGTTTGGTATGCATACCTTCATATGCTGCAAATCTCAAAATTGGATTCATTGATACCAACATAGTTGTGACAAGCTTGACTCAATACAAAGAAAGTATAGATTCAATATCACGCGAATTTGAACCAAAAAAGCAAGAGCTCTTGGATTTATTTAATCATATAGAACTATTAAGGGCGAATATTGAATCAACTAAAAACTCCAGTTCTTCAAAATCACTTAATGAAGAATTGACGAACCTTGCAAAGCTTGAACTTAACTTCAAAGAAGAAACTGAGTTTTGGCAAAAAACGATGAACAATAAGAAACTTATTTTGTTAAATAATATCGAAATGATTGTCAATCAGGCAATTAATGAATATGCAACTCAAGAAGAGTTCGATCTTATTCTTTATGAAAATGTTGCATTTGCTAGTGATAAAGTTAACATAACAGATGAAATAATTAATATGACACTCACATTAGAAGAAATCGCAAAACTTATCGATGGAACAATACAAGGAGAGAGTTCAAAGACAATTAATGGAATAAACTCTCTTGAAAATGCAGATTTAAACCAAATATCTTATGCTGTGAGTGAGAAGTATAAAGAGGCTTTGATTCACTCAAATGCAGGTGCTTTAATCATTAATGAAAAATTAAAGCAATATTGCAAAACTAATGCAATCATCGTCAAAGATGTTTATCTTGCATACTCAATTCTCTCTCATAAATTTAAAGAAATTCAAAATATTAAAGATTTAAAGCACGGTGATGTAGTTAAATTCCCTAATGCTAAAATTGCCCCAAGCTCTTTAATTGGCAAAAATGTTAGCATTGGTTCAAATACAACAATTTATCCTAATTGTGTAATCGAAGATAATTCAGTTATTGGAGATAACTGTTTAATTGAGTCTAATGTTACAATTCAACGAGGCAGCATCATAGGAAATAACTGCATCATATCACCTGGTGTTGTAATAGGCTCAGAGGGTTTTGGAAATGCTCGAGATAAAAATAAGAAATGGAATCCAATAGCTCAATTAGGAAATGTATCAATTGGAAGCAATGTTTCGATTGGAGCCAATACAACCATTGATCGAGGATCAATAACTAATACAGAGATTCATGATGGAGTAAAGATTGATAATCTTATTCATATTGCTCATAACGTTGTCATTGGTGAAGATACAGCTATTGCTGCAAAAACTGGTATTGCCGGATCAACAACCATAGGAAAACGATGTATGATTGGAGGCGCAGTTGGAATTGTAGGTCATTTAAAAATTACTGATGACGTTGTAATTAATGCTACTAGTACAGTTAACCGAGACATTTTAAAACCTGGAATATATACTGGCATTATGCCTATCATGCCTCACTCAGAATGGAAAAAGGTCGGTATATGGCTTACAAAACTTGATAAAATTGCGAGTTTCATGAAAATTAAATTGAAAAATATTAGGTAGACCTATGGAAATGAATATAAACGAGGTCAAAAATTTTCTGCCTCATCGATACCCTTTTTTACTTATTGATCGAGTAATAAGCTTTGAATCAGGTAAGAATCTAACTGCCATAAAAAATGTCTCATTTAATGAGCCTCAATTTACAGGTCACTTTCCCGATCAACCAATAATGCCTGGTGTTTTAATTATTGAAGCAATGGCTCAAGCGACAGGCATATTAGCCTTTAAATCAGAAGTAGGTAGACCGGAAATTGGCCAAATTTATATGCTGGTTGGCGTCAATAATGTTCGATTTAAAAGGATTGTTGAGCCCGGAGATCAGCTTGAAATTTATGCCGAAGTTGTTACTGTTAAGCGCGGCATTTGGAAGTTCAGCTGTACTGCTAAAGTTGATGGTGCACTTGTGACTTCCGCAGAAATTTTATGTACCCAAAAAAAAGCAGATAATTAAATATGTCTATTGATCCATCAGCAGTTGTTCATGAAAGCGCTAAAATTCATAAAGATGCCGTTATAGCTCCTTATGCTATGATTGGTGCTCATGTAGAGATTGGAGCTGGAACGGTTGTTGACTCTCATGCAGTAATTGATGGTCCGACTAAGATTGGTAAGAATAATCATATTTACTCTTTTGCTTCAATTGGTGGAGATCCACAAGATATAACTTATCAAGACGGACAAGAAAGTAATCTTGTAATAGGCGATGATAACCTTATCAGAGAATTCTGCACCATTAATAGAGGCACTGAAAAGGAAAATTCACTAACGCGAATTGGTTCAAACAATATGCTCATGTCTTATGTCCATATTGCTCATGATTGTCAACTTGGAAATCACATAATTATGTCAAATAATGCCTCTCTTGCAGGGCATGTTCGAATTTCAGATTGGGCCATATTAGGTGGTTTTGTTCTAGTTAAGCAGTTTTGTAGTATTGGAAGACATACTTATGCAGGAATGGGTAGTCAAATCAATAAAGATATTCCAGACTATATGGTTGCAGCAGGCATTAATCCAAGGATAAGAAGTATTAACACAGTAGGAATGAAACGAAGAGGATTTAGTGCAAGCTCTATTTCATCAATTAAACGCGCATTTAAGGTTGTTTATAGAGATTCACAAGGAAGACTATTGGATCAAGCACTTAAAGAACTTAAAGCTTCCGAGTCAGATAGCCCTGAAGTGATGCAATTTGTCGAATGTATAAGAAATTCAAGGGTTGGCATTATGCGTGGCCCAGTAGATGAGTAACTAATTACATTTAAGTCATGTCCAAATCATTTATAAGGTCAAGCAGTATTGTATCTGCAATGACTTTTGTATCAAGGATTTTAGGATTAGTAAGGGATTTCGTAATTGCACGATTGTTTGGCGCTAATGAGCTAACTGATGCTTTTTTAGTTGCCTTTCGAATACCTAACTTTTTTAGACGTTTATTTGCAGAGGGTGCCTTCTCTCAAGCCTTTTTACCCATATTGGCAGAAACAAAAGCGAATCAGAATGATCAAGAGGTTCAATTAGTCATTAATCACATTGCAACCAAGCTTCTTAGTGTATTGATGATTGTTACTCTTATTGCAGTTATATTAGCACCTCTAGTTATCTTTATTTTTGCATGGGGCTTCTACTTTAAAGACGATTCCTCTCAATTTCATTTAGCCTCAGAAATGTTAAGAATCACCTTCCCATATCTGCTTTTAATCTCTCTTACAGCATTATCAGGGTCAATTCTTAATACTTATGATAACTTTACAGTTCCAGCTTTTACACCTGTGCTTCTCAATATTGCATTAATTCTTAGTGCAATTTATTTATCTCAATTTCTGAACAATCCAATTATGGCTCTTGCTTGGGGCGTTTTAATTGGGGGAGTTTTGCAACTTGCCTTTCAGGTGCCTTTTTTAAGAAGAATTAAAAAATTACCAAAATTAAAATTTGGTCATCATAAGACTCTCGTCACTCTAAAAAAAAGGATGTTGCCAGCCCTATTTGGCGTATCAGTCTCTCAAATTAATCTTCTTGTTGATACAATGATAGCTTCAACCTTAATCGCTGGAAGTGTTTCATGGCTTTATTACTCAGATAGACTGTTGGAGCTTCCTTTGGCTCTTATTGGTATTGCTTTAGCAACTGTAGCGCTTGCCAAGTTAAGCAATTTTTATGCGCTCAAAGACACTAAAAACTTTATTAGCACAATCAATAAGGCTCTTTTTATTGCTATTATTCTTGGCTTTCCAGCATGTCTCGGACTTGTTCTATACTCTAAAGAACTAATCATTACTCTTTTCCAATATGGCGAATTTGATATAAATTCAGCAATTAATACTTCATATAGCCTTCAGGCCTATGGCTCTGGACTGATGGCTTTTATTGCGATTAAGATACTTGCTTCTATTTTCTTATCGAGAGGTGACACTAAGACACCAGTTAAGGCAGGAATAGTTGCAATGATTTCAAACATTATTTTAAACTTGATACTCGTCCAATTTTTTGGCCATATCGGGCTTGCAGCAGCCACATCTATTTCGGCACTATTAAATGCATTAATTCTATATTTTTATCTAAATAAACAATCAATCTATAAGTTTGATAATGCTTTGTATAAAATGTTATTCAAAGTCGTTTTTGCCGTCATTATAATGTCAATTTACATATTATTTTATGACTCTAATATTGAATCTTACATTGACTCAACGTTAATTGAAAGATGCGGATTATTATTCAAATCAATAGTTATTTCAGCATCAATCTATTTTTTATCACTATACATTCTTGGATTAAGGTTTAAAGATTTATGAATAAAGTTAATTGCATCAAACTAAATAAAGAGCTTGAAGGATTAGACAGAGCCCCCTACCCTGGTGAACTGGGAAAAAAAATATTAGAGTCGGTTTCTAAAGAAGCTTGGCAACAATGGCTTGACTACCAAACAATGTTAATCAATGAAAATAATTTAAACTTATTTGAAGAATCCTCACAGAGTTATTTAAAGCAACAAATGGAAATTTATTTTTTTTCTGAAGATGGTGATGTTGATAAGATAGATGGCTATACACCAAAATAACTTAAGTAAACTAATACATTATGGCTAATCTGTTTATTATTGCTGCTCCGTCTGGTTGCGGAAAAACATCCTTAGTTAAGGCTTTGCTTGAAAACTCTAAAAACCTAGCTGTTTCTGTTTCTCACACAACTAGAAAGCCAAGAAAAGGTGAAATTGATGGTGAAAACTATCATTTTGTCTCAAATGAGACCTTTGAACAAATGATTAGTAATAATGACTTTTTAGAGTATGCCGAGGTCTTTGGCAACATGTATGGAACGGCAAAAACCAATATTTATGAAAAGTTAGATTCTAACATTAACATAATCCTAGAAATAGACTGGCAAGGTGCGAGACAAGTTAGGCAAAATATGCCAGAAGTCATTAGTATCTTTATTCTTCCTCCATCAAAAAATGTACTTCTCGAAAGGCTAACAACTAGAGGCCAAGATGACAAGGCTACTATTTCTGAAAGAATGGAAAACTCTGAAAAAGAGATGAGTCATTACAATGAGTTTGGCTACCTAATTATTAATGATCAATTTGATTCAGCCCTCAACAATCTTAAGGCCATTATTGATGATTTTGGGAACAACATTAAAAATAATGAATTTACACTTGAAAACCAGTTATTGAGACATAAATACTTACTTAAAGAATTGATATAAATCAATTTTTTGGTATAATTTAGGCCTAATTTATCGCACTAGGAAAATGAATGAGTGATTTTGCGTTATCGATAAACAATGTATCTAGAGATCTAGAGGTACAAAAGTACCCACCGATTCTTACTCCTGAAGAAGAATATGACTTGGCCATTGAGCTTTATGAAAATGGTAGTCTTTCTGCTGCAAAAAAACTAGTAATGTCGCATATGCGTTTTGTGGCCTTTATCGCTCATGGCTACAAAGGTTATGGATTAGAGCAAGCTGATTTAATTCAAGAAGGAACAATTGGATTAATGAAGGCTGTTAAACGATTCAATCCTCATAAAAAAGTAAGATTGTCCTCATTCGCTGTTTATTGGATTCGCGCAGAGATTCATGAGTATATTTTCAAAAACTGGAAAATTGTTAAGATTGCAACTACAAAAGCACAAAGAAAACTTTTCTTTAAGCTTAAGCAAGCAAAATCAAATATTTTTCAGTCGTTGACGAATGAACAAGCAAAAGTGATTGCTGATGATCTTGGTGTAAAAGAAAAAGATGTAATTGAAATGGAGTCTAGACTTCAACTCAATGATGTTGCCTTTGAAGTAAATGATGACGAAGATGCCTTTACACCTGAGCATTATGTTGCAGATCCTGGAAAAAATCCTGAGCAACTAGTCCTTACCGATAAAAGTCAAGAAGACCAGCACAAAAAGCTTTATCAAGCTCTTTCTTCTTTAGACCAAAGAAGTATCGAAATATTACAATCTAGGTACTTGAAAGAAGAAAAAGAGACCCTACATACTTTAGCAGACAAGTATGGTGTTTCCGCTGAAAGGGTCCGTCAACTTGAAAACAAAGCTATAAAAAAGCTTAAAGAACGTCTAGAAGAATAAATTTTTCTACGACATTTTTTTTTGTAATACCAGGAGAAAACATGGAAATCCGTCCCCTTCACGATCGTGTAATCGTTCGTAGAGTAGAAGAAAAAAAGACTACAGCAAGTGGTTTAATAATCCCTGATTCATCAGCAGAAAAGCCATCTAGAGGTGAAGTTGTTGCTGCAGGAAATGGAAGAATAAGTGCACAAGGAGACTTAATTCCTTTGGATGTTAAGGTTGGTGACACTGTAATGTTTGGGCAATATTCAGGTTCAGAAATCACAGTAGGAGAAGAAAAACTTCTAGTGATGAGTGAAGATGAAATTGTCGCTGTAATTGAAGAATAAAGGAGAATTATAATGTCAGCAAAAGACGTAAAATTTAGCTCAGAAGCTAGAGATTTAATGATGTCAGGTGTTAACACTCTTGCAGATGCAGTAAAAGTTACACTTGGACCTAAAGGACGAAATGTTGTTTTAGACAAATCTTTCGGCTCGCCTGCAATTACTAAGGATGGAGTATCAGTTGCTCAAGAAATTGAATTAGACGGCAAGTTCGAGAATATGGGTGCTCAGATGGTTAAAGAGGTTGCCTCAAAGACCAATGATATTGCAGGTGATGGTACAACAACTGCCACAGTTTTAGCGCAAACACTAATCTCTGAAGGCGTTAAATCTGTTGCAGCTGGGATGAACCCTATGGACCTCAAAAGAGGTATTGATAAAGCTACAGAGGCTGTTGTAGCAACTCTTCAAAAATCATCTCAACCTTGTAAAGATAGTGATTCAATCGCTCAAGTTGGAACAATTTCCGCAAATTCTGATGCATCAGTTGGTGCTATTATTGCTGAAGCAATGGAAAAAGTTGGAAAAGAAGGCGTAATTACTGTTGAGGAAGGCTCAACACTAGAAAATGAACTAGATGTTGTAGAAGGTATGCAGTTTGATCGTGGATACCTTTCACCGTATTTCATCAACAATCAAGAGTCAATGACTGCTGATTTAGAGCATCCATCAATCCTTCTTCATGATGCAAAAATTTCAAACATACGTGACCTTTTGCCTGCACTTGAGGCAGTTCAAAAGGCTGGCAAGCCATTATTAATTATTGCAGAAGATATCGAAGGTGAAGCTCTTGCAACGCTTGTAGTGAACAATATGCGTGGAATCGTGAAAGTTGCTGCTGTTAAAGCACCAGGTTTTGGCGACCGTCGTAAAGCAATCCTAGAGGATATTGCAGTTCTAACAGGTGGTACGGTTATCTCTGAGGAAGTTGGCTTGTCTCTTGAGGGAATCACTGAGGACCAATTAGGTACTGCTAAACGAGTAGAGATTGGCAAAGACAATACTACTGTGATTGATGGTGCTGGCGCTAAAAATAACATTTCTTCAAGAATTGGTCAGATCAAAACTCAAATTGATGCTACCAGCTCAGACTATGACAGAGAAAAGCTTCAAGAGCGTCTAGCTAAACTTTCAGGTGGTGTGGCAGTAATCAAGGTTGGTGCTGCAACTGAAGTCGAAATGAAAGAGAAAAAGGATCGCGTAGACGATGCACTTCATGCAACTCGTGCTGCCGTTGAGGAAGGCGTTGTTCCTGGCGGAGGAGTAGCATTTGTTCGCGCAATCTCTTCACTAGATAAAGTCAAAGGTGATAACAGCGACCAAGACGTCGGTATCTCTATTTGTAGACGCGCCCTAGAGGCCCCTCTTAGACAAATTGTAACTAACGGCGGTGGTGAAGCCTCTGTTGTTTTGAATGAAGTCATAAAGGGTAAGGCTAATTATGGATATAACGCTGCTACTGAAGAATATGGCGATATGCTTAAAATGGGTATTTTAGATCCTACTAAAGTATCTCGTGCTGCGCTTCAGCATGCAGCAAGCATCTCTGGACTAATGATCACTACCGAAGCAATGGTAACTGATATGCCTCAAGATTCTGCACCTGCAATGCCTGATATGGGCGGCATGGGTGGCGGCATGCCAGGTATGATGTAAATCTACTGCTTTATAGAGAAAAGCCCCATTTTTTGGGGCTTTTTTTTGGTATTATGTTTGCCAACTAAATTTGATCTCAAATATGTCCAATTACGACGCATCCTCGATAGAAGTTCTTACTGGCCTGGAGCCAGTCAAAAAACGCCCAGGCATGTATACAGATACCGAAAACCCCAACCATCTAGCGCAAGAGGTTATTGATAATAGTGTTGATGAGGCTGTATCTGGTTACGCAACCCAAATTAATGTAACACTGCACAAAGATAACTCAATGTCGGTTGAAGACAATGGTAGAGGAATACCTATCGATATTCACCCAAAAGAAGGCGCTCCTGCAGTTGAAGTTATCTTAACAAAACTCCACGCTGGTGGAAAATTCTCAAACGACTCCTACCAGTTCTCAGGAGGTCTTCATGGAGTTGGAATTTCAGTAGTTAACGCCCTATCTAGCTCGATTGAAGTCTGGATCAAAAGAAGCTCCAAGCATTACTTTATGAAGTTTGAATCTAGCATCAAGTCAAATGATTTAGAGGAAATAGGAACTGTTGGGAAGCGCAATACAGGAACGCTTATTAAGTTTATGCCTGATGCTCAATACTTTGATTCAGTCAAATTTTCAATAAAAAAATTAAGACATAACTTAAGATCTAAAGCAGTTCTCTGTCCTGGTCTAGAAATTAACTTTAAAAATGAAATTGATGAAACTGAAGATAAATGGGTATTTAAAGATGGCATTAAAGATTATCTTCAAGCTTCATTAGATGGGCTTGAATGCATCCCAACTGTTCCTTTTGTTATTGCATTAAAAAATAAAGAAGAAGAGCTTAATTGCGCACTAACCTGGACCGAAAATACAAGTAATACTACAGCAGAAAGCTTTGTAAACCTAATCCCCACTGTTGGAGGTGGAACGCATGTTAATGGACTTAGGTCTGGACTAACTGAGGCTCTTAAAGAGTTCTGTGAATTTAGAAACCTTATACCCAAAAATATTAAGCTGACGCCAGATGATGTATGGCAAAGAATAGCATACGTCCTATCAATAAAAATTCTTGACCCGCAATTTTCTGGACAAACCAAAGAGAGACTCTCCTCAAGAGAATGCGCCTCATTCGTTTCAGGTGTTGTAAAGGACTCTTTTAGCCTTTGGCTTAATCAACATACTGATATTGCTGAAAAAATCGCTGAATTAGCCATTCTTAATGCTCAATCGAGACTTAAGACTGCAAAAAAGGTTGTCAGAAAGAAAATTGTAAGTGGGCCGGCACTTCCAGGCAAGCTTTCTGATTGTACTAGCTCAGATCTAGAACAAACAGAAGTTTTTTTAGTTGAAGGTGATTCAGCTGGTGGCTCTGCAAAACAAGCTAGAGATAAAGATTATCAAGCTATTCTCCCCCTAAGGGGCAAGATTCTTAATACATGGGAGGTGGATTCATCTCAGGTCTTAGCTTCCAATGAAATTCATGATATAAGTGTTGCTATAGGTCTTGAGCCTGATAATAACGATCTTTCAGGACTGCGGTATGGAAAGATTTGTATTCTGGCTGATGCAGACTCTGATGGGCTTCATATTGCTACTTTAATT
>LURN01000003.1 GCA_001628405.1 Candidatus Thioglobus sp. REDSEA-S12_B1
AAGTAATCGTTTAGTTTTTCATAGAAAAACCACAAATAATTCATTAAAATTTTGTTCTTGCGAAGTAAACTGAAATCATTTGCATAAAATATTATTATGAAATCAAAATCTATAATCTTAGCTTTATTTCTTTCGGTATTCGTTTTCGGTTTTTTTAACATTGCAAGCGCTGATAGTCATCTTCATAAGGTTAGTGGAACGGTCACAGGTTGCTCATCAAAGCACGCAGTTCATGTTCTTATTTATGAGGAGTCTGGATTTAAGGGTATGAACCATACCCAAGAAAACATCTATACACCAACTAAAGGAGGTGATTGTAAAGTAGACTTTAGTATGGAAGTTCCAGAGGGTCCTTACGCTCTTGCCTCTTTCGAGGATAAGAATGGCAATGGTGAGTTAGACTTCTTCTTCTTCATTCCTAAAGAGCCTGCTGGTTTTTATCAATTTAGTGGAATGGGCGCACCGAAGTTTGATAAGATGAAGGTTGATGTTAATCGAGATATAGATAATATCGAAATTGTTCTTCCATAAACCTTAATAATTAATAACACCTAATCAATGCCAACTACAATTATCGCAGGATCAACGGGTCTCGTTGGTAGTAACATTTTACGTCGGCTTAGTGACAATGATCACAGCGTTATTGCTCTAGCTAGAAAATCAATACCTGACTTACCATCAAACACCGAAGAGCTCATTATCGACTATGATTCCTTGCTGAATAATGGCTCTCTTCCTAATTGTGATCATGTTTTTATTTGTCTTGGAACGACTATCAAAATCGCAAAAAGCAAAAAAAACTTTATAAAAGTAGATCTAGAATACGCTTTGGCTGTTGCCACAAAAGCACATGAATCCGGCGCAAAAAAATTAACTCTTATCTCTTCTGTTGGAGCTGACAGCAATTCTAAAAACTTCTACTTGAGGGTTAAAGGTGAGCTTGGAAGGGAAAGGGCAACCTCTGAAAAAATTTTCATGAAGGCTGCGAAATTACTTGATATTTTTTGCATTGGACCTGCAAGAAAATATAGAAGCATTGATGCTCGATTGCTAGCAAATAAAATGGCATCTACGCTGAGTGCTGAATCTGGAATTCACTACTATTACTTTGATGACTTTATCAAATAGATGAATCTTTCTATTCTTTAAACCTTCGCCTATTTAAATCAGCGATTTAATAATATTCGAACAAAAATCTGTCACTGGTATAATACGTGCCATCTAAATAAGCACATCAAAACCCAATGTCAGGCAACTCATTCGGAAAACTATTCACTTTAACGACTGCTGGTGAGAGCCACGGAGATGCACTGGTAGGTATCGTGGATGGCTGTCCTCCAGGTATGAAGCTGACTGAAGAGGATCTTCAGGGGGATCTTGACCTTAGAAAGCCTGGAAGCTCAAGACATACAACCCAACGAAGAGAAACGGATGAAGTTAAGATTGTGTCAGGCACCTTTGAGGGGGTGACAACCGGAACCCCGATTGGCCTTCTGATAGAGAACAATGATCAAAGACCCAGAGATTACTCTAAGATTGCTAATTCCTTTAGGCCAGGACATGCTGACTTTAGCTATCAACAAAAATATGGCATAAGGGACTATCGAGGCGGTGGCCGATCCTCTGCAAGAGAGACTGCAATTAGAGTTGCAGCTGGCGGCATCGCGAAAAAATACCTTAGTGAGAAGTTTAATATCAAAATCCAAGGTTATTTAGCTCAATTGGGCCCTATTTCTTATGATAAGTTTGATTGGAATGAAGTGCATAACAACCCTTTCTTTTGCCCAGATTCGGGCAAGGTTCCTGAACTTGAAGAGTATATGGACAATCTCAGAAAATCGGGTGACTCGATAGGCGCTAGAATCAATATTGTTGCGAGCAATATGATCACTGGTCTTGGGGAGCCAATATTTGACAGACTTGATGCAGATATTGCGCACGCAATGATGAGTATCAATGCGGTCAAGGGTATCGAGATTGGAGCTGGATTCGATGTTGTAAATCAAAAGGGCTCAGACCATAGAGACATAATTACGCCAGAGGGATTTAAATCAAACAATTCTGGAGGTATTTTGGGTGGTATTAGCTCAGGACAAGATCTATTAATTTCTATTGCTCTTAAGCCGACTTCCAGCATTAGACTTCCGGTAGAAAGCATCGACAAAAAAGGTCATTCAACAGAAATTAGCACAACAGGAAGGCATGACCCTTGCGTCGGTATTCGAGCAACCCCAATTGCAGAAGCAATGCTAGCCATTACTCTTATGGATCACGCCCTTAGAAACCGTGCCCAAAACGCTGATGTCGAGTCAGTTACGCCTCCTATCCCAGCATCTAAAAATTAGGCTTAGATCAATCGTTGAAAATAATTGAAAAGCTTTTTGATAAGAACACTCCTATTTACAAAGAAAACTATTTTTTGACATCTTGATTTCGGTTTAATTTTTTTTTATAATTTTTTTCCTTGTAACAAAATAGGAAATATAAATATGAAAAAAATCTATATTATTACTTTGTTTTTAATTTCTGGTTCAGCGTTGGCACACAGTCCTTTGCACAATGACTTTGAGTCTATGATGAAGCGCATGTTTAATCACATGGAGATGATGGATAGGCACCACAGCCATTTGTTTGAAGGAATGGGTTTAACGCAGAATAATAATAACTGGTTTTCTTTAAATCAGAGTGACAATGAAGATAACATTCAACTTAAAATCGCTCTGGATGGCATGGACAAAGAGAATCTCAAGATTCATATCGATAAAAACCTACTTGTCGTGAAGGCTGAAAAGCAAACCATCAGTGAAAATAGTCAATCGAGTCAATCATTTATGCAGCAATTTATGATCCCCAAAGATGTTGATAAATCAAAAATTACTGCTGACTTTGAGGAGGGCGTATTACTGGTTACGATGCCAAAAAAAGTAAAAACTGAACCAGAACTGCAGCAAATAACTATTAACTAAAAATCATTGGCACTTGCCTCGTTATTGAGGCAAGTGTCTTAATCAAATTAATTATTGAAAATTAACGTAAATAATAGGATTGATCTCGCTGTAAACGCTATCAGAAGTTCCCTTAAAAACTATTTCAGCCTCATCTCTTCGCTCTAAAGTTTTAGAAAAGTAGAGGTATGGTTTTTCAGAGACAAATACTGCAGTTGCGTCAACTTGAACATCATTTCTGTTATCGCTTATAACTCTAAAATTAGTCGAATCACCCGGCAACTCAAATCCAAGCATAAAGTTGACATCACTGAGCTCACTATTGAGTGCGTCAGCGAAGTCCGTCGAGTTTAAACTGACTTCGAGTTCACCTGTATTTTCGACAAGCAGAACGGCAACCCGATTATTGCTTGCAAGATAGCTCTGAAGATTATCAAGGGTTCCAATAGGGATTGTTGTTTCAATTACCAGCGTCTCACCCCAGTCACCCGAAGATTGTGAAAAAACAGAGTCTGGAGCAAGATATTTTTCAGCAATAGCGGTAGCTGTTTCTAACTCGCCATCATCGTCGCTATACATCGTAAACGATGCTCTGACAGGAACCTCAAAGACCTCACCCTCATTTGCAGCCTCAATGTCCGTTGTATATAGAGTGACATCAAGCACACTAGGTGTACAAGACGATAAAAAAGCAATTAATAAAAAAGATCCGAATATAGTTGAAAATTTCAATTTCATAGGAGTACTAAAATAGTTAAAGATGAGTAAATAGTATCACAAATAAAAATTCATTATTTCCCTTTCTGATCACCCCAAAGAATTTTATGGAGCTGAACTTGGAGTCTTACGTTAAGATTTTTTTCTAAAATCCAGTCAGCCAATTCAACTGGCTTTAAGCTCTCATAAACGGGTGAAAATAAGACTTCAGACTGAATCTCATGATGATCTAATAAGTCAGCGCACCAATCAAAATCTGACCTTGACGCTATAACAAACTTTAGTTGATCTTTCTTTTCTAGAATGGGAAGGTTTTCATATCTGTTCTGGTGCTCTTCAGTTGAGGATGGCGTTTTGATGTCCATCACGATTGACACTTTGCTATTTACGGGCGTTATATCAATGCTTCCGCTGGTTTCCATAGACACGTTGTATCCTGAACTAACCAGAGCGTCTAGTAGCTTTAAGCAGTTGCTCTGAGCCATCGGCTCTCCTCCAGTAACGCAGACATACAGTGTCTTGTATTGTGCCACTTCATCTAATATATGCTTTATTGATAACGGATTATTTCCTTTGAACGCATAAGCAGTATCGCAATAATTACACCTTAACGGGCAGCCTGTTAATCGGACAAAGACGGTTGGAATGCCAACCTCTCTGGCTTCACCTTGGAGCGAGTAAAAGATTTCTGTAATATTGAGAGTAGTATTATTTAAATTGTCCATCTTTTAATAGTTTGATTTGGTTTCTGATATCCGCTGCTTGCTCAAATTTTAAATCTTCTGCGAACTGATACATCTCTTTCTCGAGTCTTTTTAGTTCCTTTGATAGCTGAACAGGGGAAAGCTTTACTTGAATCGTTTCTGAGTCTGTCTTTTCAGTATCGGCTAAGGATAAATCGGTATCCAAAATATCAACAATTGGTTTGACAACGCCCTTAGGGGTTACCCCATACTTCTCATTGAAGGCTTTCTGTTTATCTCTTCTTGAAGTTGTGACATCGATTGCCCTTTGCATTGAGCTGGTGACTCTGTCAGCATAAAGTATAACGCTTCCATTGATGTTTCTAGCCGCCCTACCCATCGTTTGAATGAGTGACCTTTCCGATCTTAAAAAGCCCTCTTTATCAGCATCTAAAATGGCTACTAATGATACCTCTGGAATGTCAAGCCCCTCTCTTAAAAGGTTGATTCCAACCAAAACATCGAACACGCCTAATCTTAAATCTCGAATGATTTCAACTCGCTCAACAGTATCGACGTCGGAATGCAGATATCGAACTTTAACGTTATGGTCATTCAAATACTCGCTGAGCTGCTCAGACATTCTTTTAGTTAGCGTAGTCACTAAAACTCTCTCTTTAATTGCAACTCTTTTGTTAATTTCAGATAACAAGTCATCAACCTGGGTCTCTACTGGTCTGACATCAATTTTTGGATCTAAGAGACCGGTAGGTCTTACAACCTGTTCGGCAACTACAGTTGAAACATCGAGCTCATAGTTTGCTGGAGTGGCAGATACCAAAATGCACTGATTTAATCTTTCTGAAAACTCCTCAAACTTAAGCGGCCTATTATCCAGTGCAGAGGGCAAGCGGAAACCAAAGTCAACGAGCGTTGTCTTTCGGGCCCTGTCACCGTTATACATGGCGCCAATCTGACTAACGGTAACGTGGGACTCATCCAGAATCACTAAGGAGTCTTCTGGCAGATAATCGAAAAGTGTTGGCGGCGCTTCTCCCGGCTTCCTACCAGAAAGGTAGCGCGAATAGTTTTCAATTCCTGAGCAGTAACCGAGCTCTCTCATCATCTCCATATCCTGAACCACTCTCTGAGAGAGCCTCTGATCTTCAACTAATTTATTTTGCGAAAGAAGCTCTTTTTTTCTCTCTCCTAGCTCGACCTTAATGTCATCAAGCATATTTTGAATTGTGGACTCTGGCGTAACATAATGGGTCTTAGGGTAGATGGTTATTCTTTGTAGAGACTTAAGTTTTTCTCCTGTCAAAGGGTCAAACCATGATAGGCTCTCAACCTCGTCATCAAACATCTCAATTCTAACTGCACTCTCCTCAGAGTCTGCCGGAAATATATCAATAACTTCCCCCTTAACTCTGAAGTGGCCTCGAATCAATGTGAGGTCATTTCGGGTGTATTGCATTTTTGAAAGTGTTGCTAAAATCTCTCTCTGATTAGTGATTTCTCCGACTGTCAAATGAAGCAGCATTTTCATATAACTCTTCGGGTCACCTAGACCATAAATAGCTGAGACACTTGCAATGATGATGACGTCTTTTCTCTCTAGAAGAGACTTTGTCGCAGAGAGTCTCATTTGCTCTATTTGCTCATTGATTGAAGCATCCTTTTCAATGTATGTATCTGATGCGGGAACATACGCTTCTGGCTGATAATAATCATAGTAAGAGACAAAATATTCAACAGCATTATCAGGAAAAAACTCTTTCATTTCACTGTAAAGCTGCGCAGCTAATGTTTTATTAGGGGCCATAATCAGACTGGGCTTTTGACTCTTCTCAATGACATTTGCAAGTGTAAAAGTTTTTCCTGAACCAGTAACCCCAACAAGCGTCTGATATTTCTCACCTGACTCTATTCCATCAAGTAATTTTTGAATTGCAGAGGGCTGATCACCCTTGGGTGAAAAATTTGATTTGAGCTGAAATTTTCTGGCCATGATTGGGGAGAGCCTGACTTTGATACCCCAACCAATATTCAAAAAGCTGCAATCAAAGCAATTGGTAATGGTGAAACTCGATACACTGCTGCTGACGGTACTCCTGAGCTTAAAAAAGCCATCTGTGAAAAATTTAAAAGAGAGAACGGGCTAGACTACTCTTTGAATGAAGTGATGGTCTCTTGTGGCGGAAAACAGGTCTTTTATAATCTCTGTCAAGCAGTTTTAAATTCTGGAGATGAAGTAATCATTCCAACG
This sequence comes from Candidatus Thioglobus sp. REDSEA-S12_B1, assembly GCA_001628405.1. Lineage (GTDB taxonomy): Bacteria > Pseudomonadota > Gammaproteobacteria > PS1 > Pseudothioglobaceae > Pseudothioglobus. The sequence goes on from LURN01000003.1 coordinate 6,615, forward strand.
CCGTACTGGGTTTCATATCCCGACATGGCCATTCTAGCGGAAGCAACCCCGGTCTTTATTGAGACTGGACTCGATCAAGACTTTAAAATTACGCCTGAGCAGCTAGAGGCAAGCATCACCTCCAACACGAAACTCTTGGTACTAAACAGCCCCTCAAACCCTACCGGCTCTGTCTACTCAAAATCAGAGGTTGAGGCGCTTGGAGCTGTTCTTGAAAAGTATCCTCATGTTTTGATTATTAGTGATGATATTTATGAGCATATTCGATGGGGAGATGATGAGTTTGTAAACATTGCTATGGCTTGCCCTAGCCTTAAAGACCGAATCATTATATTAAATGGTGTTTCAAAAGCCTACGCGATGACAGGATGGAGAATTGGTTATGCAGCTGGCCCAGAGTCAGTAAT
>LURN01000030.1 GCA_001628405.1 Candidatus Thioglobus sp. REDSEA-S12_B1
TATCAAGATAAAGGCTTTTTAAAGCGCTGCCTTGAAATAGTATAAAAATAACTTAGTGTTTTTTTTATTTATGGTCAACGCAAATTTAAGAGGTGAATTATGCTTGAAAAAAAACAAATTGGACAATCCACTCAAAGTATCTGGAGTGGGGAGCAGGAGCATGAACTTTATGAACGCTCAACACAGGTTCCTGTTGTTCATAGCGTCTCATTTGGTTACAGAGATATTGATACGTGGCAGAAAGTTGCTCTTGGAGAGACTGAAGGTCATATCTATTCAAGAAATACCAACCCAACTGTTCGAGCATTTGAAGATAAAGTCAAAGAGCTTGAGCATGCTGAAGCTGCAACTAGCTTTGCTTCTGGGATGGCTGCCATTAGCAATACCCTAGCTACATTTTTAAAGCCTGGAGACCGAGTCGTCTCAATAAAAGATAGTTATGGAGGAACTAATGTCATATTTAATGAGTTCTTACCTCCACTCAATATTGATGTTAGTCTTTGTGAAACAGGAGACTATGATCAGCTAGAAACTGAAATAGCGAAAGGCTGTAAACTGCTTTATCTAGAAACACCAACAAATCCAACTATTAAAATAACTGACATTAAGAAGCTCAGTGCTGCTGCTAAAAAAGTAGGAGCATTGGTAGTAGTTGACAATACCTTTGCTACCCCAATCAATCAAAATCCACTATTACTCGGAGCCGATATTACTCTTCATTCCGCCTCAAAGTACCTTGGAGGACATGCTGATGCACTTGGCGGTGTTATATGCGGAAACAAAGATTTAGTCAACAAGGTTTATCATTATCGTGAAATTAATGGAGCAACCCTCGCACCAATGGATGCTTATAGCCTTCTAAGGGGAATGAAGACATTGAAACTTCGAGTTGAAAGACAAAATGAAAATGCTCTTAAAGTTGCAGAATACCTAGAAAAGCATCCGTTAGTTGAACAGGTTAACTATCCCGGGCTAAAATCTCATCCAGGCCATGAAATTGCATCAAAACAAATGAACGGTGGGTATGGCGGAATGCTAAGCTTTTCTATTAAAGGCGGCCTGGAAGCGATTAAAGTTTTTCTACCAAAACTCAAATATGCACACATGGCAGCCAATTTAGGTTGTGTTGAGACAGTTGTTGGGCCGCCGTTAACAACAAGTCATGTCGAATGTAGCCCTGAAGAGAGAAAAGCTGCTGGCATTCCAGAAGGTTTAGTCAGGTATTCAACTGGCATTGAGGATGTGGAAGACCTGATAGCGGATTTAAATCAAGCATTTGCTTATATTTCATAGAAAGGAGAACTAATGAAAAAGGAGAGAAGAAGATTCAGCAAAGAGGAGTATGTTGAGAGACAATCAAAGGTTCGTAAGTCGATGAATGATTCGAATGTAGAGGTCTTGATAGTTTACGATCCTGCCAATATGTTTTGGCTGACAGGGTATGACGGTTGGTCGTTTTATGTTCATCAGTGTGTCGTTATAACAACAAGTGGAGAGCTTTTTTGGTATGGAAGAGGAATTGATGCTAAAGGCGCGGAACTCACTACAGATCTTGATTTAAACAATATCATTGCATATCCTGACGACTATGTCATGACTCCTGACAAACACCCTATGGAGCATCTGGCAGGCGTCTTTAAAGATAAAGGATTAAGCAATAAAAAAATTGGCCTAGAGAAAGACAACTATTACTTCTCAGCAAGAGCTGCTGAATCCTTATATAGTTCGCTCCCTGAAGCACAGTTTAGCGATCAAACAGGTCTCGTTAATTGGCAAAGAGCAGTCAAGTCAGATACTGAAATTACTTACATGAAAAGGGCTGGTAAGGTCATTGAAGGTGTCTATGAAAGAGTGATGGAGGTCGCTGAACCCGGGATGAGAAAAAATCAATTGGTAGCTGAAATATACCATGCAGGTGCAAGTGGTCATGAAGGCCATTATGGTGATTACGCTTCCTTTGTGCCTTTGATTGGTGCAGGTGAGGAGGCGGCGGCATGTCACATGACTTGGAATGATGAGCCCTTAAAGAATAACGAAGGTATGTTTCTTGAGCTGGGTGGAGCTTATGCTAGATACCATTGCCCCTGCTCAAGAACTTTGTTTTTAGGCTCGCCTCCGAAAGAATATCTTGACATTGAAAAAGTAATCAATGAGTGTATACAGAATGCAATAGAAATGTTCAAACCCGGAAATACTTGCGCTCAAATTTCAGATAATTTCACTGCTACCCTTAAAAAGTATGGCTATGAAAAAAATAATAGATGCGGCTATCCTATTGGTTGTAGTTACCCTCCAGACTGGGGTGAGAGAACAATGAGCCTTAGAGGAACAGATCAAACAGTACTTGAGGAAAATATGACCTTCCACTTCATGCCAGCAATCTGGTTTGATGATTGGGGATTTGAAATGACTGAAAGTATTCGCGTTGGTAAAAATGGTGGTGAGTGCTTATCCCATGTTCCAAGAAAACTATTGGTCAAATAACAGTTTGGCTATTTTTTTGCTAGGTCTGATTGCTTGATTAAGCTTGCAGGCACTTTATCTGTATGCTTTATACAGTCCAATACAGCGTAGCTGAAATAACGCCTAAGACCGATATCTGCATTTAAAACTCTTTTAATAAAATCTTGATAACCAACGACATCTTTTACAAGGACTCTCAAGATGTAATCCAAGCTTCCTCCAATTGACCAACAGGATAAAACTTCATCAAAATCCATTATCGCTTCTTCAAATCGAGCAAACTCACCCTGCTTGTGACTCTCTAATTCGACTTCTGTAATAACAAGATGGAAGTTACTTAGAAATGAAGACGATAGATTTGCTCCATAACTTTCTATGATCCCTGCCTCTTCAAGCCTTTGAAGTCTGTCCCAGGAAGGAGTCAGCGATAAATTGAGTTTATCGGCAAGCGCTGTTTTAGTAATCCTGCCTTCTTCTTGAAGAATGGATAAAATCTGGATGTCTCTTTCATCTAACTTGTGCATAGCTATATTATCACTTTATTTATTTATTAAATATTCAAAAAAATTCACTCATGTTTGAATTTTTAATAATAATCAGTGATTTATAAGCCTAAAAAGGCTTTAGCTATTCAAATTTTCTATCGTTTTTTTAATTTGATCAAAGGTAGCTTGATTTGATGTCAACACAGGCTTTCCGATAGCCTGTTCAATATCTGGAATAATTTCTGCAGACCTCATTGCAGTGCATGAAATGAAGATCGCATCAGCATCTTCATGGATTGCTGCTTTGGCAGCATTAATTATCTCATCGGCTGGGAGCATTGCAACGTCTCTGTCATCACTCATATCCATATACATTGAAGAAACAATCTCCACGTCATTCTTTTGAAGATAATCTCTTAATAACGATGATACTTCTTCGCTGTAAGGGGTTAAAACACTAACTTTTTTAAAGCCTCTCTCCTTAAAATTAGCAACAACTGCCTGAGACGTAGAAAGGACATGGGCTGTTGGCTTACTCTCATTTATTGCATTTTCTATTGCATCATCGCCCACTATTGATGAGGATGAAGTGCAGTTAAATACAACCATGTCAAGATCATAACCTGGAAGGATACCTGCTGATGCCTCTGTTAAATCATTCCCAATAGCAGCCAATGACTCTGGGGTCATTGGATTGGCAAAATGAATTCGATTGAAGTAGAAGTCAAAATCAGGTTTTTGCTCTGAATACATTCTTACAAAATCCCGCTCAAACGTAAAGTCAGTATTTAATACAATCAAACCAACTGAAGGTCTTTCATTGCTGGCATGAAGAACTTTCGAAAGATCATATTTGTGAGATTCAATAGTCATCGTATTTAGCTTTGAATGGTTTTAGAAAATAAATGCATAACCACCACGCCAGAAATAATTAAAGCCATTCCAATGATAGATCCTAGATCTGGCATTTCTTTGTAGACTAATGCCCCAATAATAGCAACCAAGACTATTCCAAGACCCGACCAAACAGCATACACAACGCCCAAAGGCAAGTCTCTTAAAGCCAAAGTCATTAGCCAAAAAGACATCGCATAAAAAATAATTAAAAATGTAGTAGGGACAAGCTTAGTAAATTCTTCAGTTGCTTTAAGAAGGCTGGTTCCTGCAACTTCAGCAGCAATGGCTAACGCAAGATAGAAATAACTCATAATAGTCAAGCATATGCTTTAAATAAGGCACAGTATAACCTTAAGGAACAACTGATTAGAAAATAATTTAATCAACCCCTAAATTGCTGATGCATTAAAGAGTTTCTACTTAGAATTGAAGTTGGCCTATAAGCCGGGTTCTGTTTGGTCTAGACCATGATAGCCATTCATCTACGAGACTTGTTGCCAAGAATCTTAAGCACTCTACCCGAAGACAACGCGAGCAGCGCCAATGCCTTCCTATTTGAGCTTGCTCCAAGTGGGGTTTACCATGCCAAACTTATCACTAAGTTCGCGGTGAGCTCTTACCTCACCATTTCACCCTTACCTACAAAGCAGGCGGTTTATTTTCTGCTGCACTTTCCGTCGCATCACTGCGCCTAGTCGTTAACTAGCACTTTGCTCTTTGGAGCCCGGACTTTCCTCCCAATGCAATTGCATCCAGCGACTATCCAGCCAACTTCAGTGAGAATTATACGCTATGAACTATCCCTTAAATGTCAAGGGAATATTGTTGAGTGTTTTATGGATGTTCTCCCCATCGGTATCAACAGCAACGGTCACCGGCATATCTTTGACTTCCATTTCGTAGATTGCCTCCATACCCATCTCTTCAAAGGCTATAACCTTTGCTTTTTTAATTGATTTAGAAATCAAATAGGCAGCGCCACCAACCGCTATCAAATAACTTGCTTTATGTTTTCTGATGCTTTCTACTGTCGCCTTACCACGCTCAGCCTTGCCAATCATTCCAAGAAGCCCAGTATTTTCAAGAATCAGATCGGTAAATTTATCCATTCGGGTAGCAGTTGTTGGTCCTGCAGGTCCAATTACCTCATCTCGAACGGCATCGACAGGTCCGACATAATAAATAAATTTATTTTCAAAATCAACGCCCTCTGGCAGGCCTTCACCACTCTCAATCATTAATTTAAGACGCTTATGTGCTGCATCTCTTCCAGTAATAATGGTTCCAGATAACAGAAGTGTATCGCCTATATTCCACTTATCCATTTGCGCTTGCGTTAGACTATCTAAGTCAACCTTTATGTATTTAGAAACATCCATCTCCAGATCTGGATAAAGACTTAAATCAATTTCAGGCAATTCAGCAACTCCAGATCCATCCAACGAGAAGTGGACATGTCTAGTTGAAGCGCAATTTGGAATCATTGCAACAGGAAGAGAAGCCGCGTGAGTAGGATAATCATTGATCTTTACATCTAAAACCGTTGTGAGGCCGCCAAGACCTTGTGCGCCTATTCCTAGGGCATTAATCTTTTCAAATAAATCAATCCTGAGTTTCTCAATGTCACTTTGATTCTTTTTGGCTTTAATGTCATTGATATCAATTGTCTCCATCAAAGAGGCCTTAGCCATTGACATTGCTTTTTCAGCAGTACCTCCAACACCAATCCCAATCATACCTGGTGGGCACCAGCCTGCTCCCATGGTTGGGATAGTCCTTAAAACCCAATCGGTAAGATTATCATCAGGATTGAGAACTGTAAATTTCGATTTATTTTCTGAGCCTCCTCCTTTTGCAGCAACCGTAATTTCTAGCTTATCACCTTTCACTAACTTAGTATGGATAACTGCAGGTGTGTTGTCTTGAGTATTACTTCTAGAGAACAAAGGGTCACTAACAATTGATGCTCTGAGACGATTATCAGGCTCGTTGTATGCTCTCCTTACCCCTTCATTAATCATATCTTCTAAAGATAGATCAGATTCCCATTCTATATTCATCCCTACTTCTACAAAGACATTCACAATACCTGTGTCTTGGCAGATCGGTCTTTTCCCAAGAGCGCACATTTTAGAATTGATTAAAATCTGCTCTATCGCATTTTTAGCACTCTGGTTTGTTTCTCTTTGATAAGCTGAAACCATTGCATTGATAAAATCAGGGGAGTGATAATAGGAAATATATTGCAATGCAGAGTGAATACTTTCAATTAAATGGTCTTGCTTAATAATCATATTTATTTAGGCTTTGGTATTGTCTAAAGGGGGCATTCAGGTTATATTATAACCTCTAAACATTTTATTTTTTTTGCTAGGAACCCCTTATGTTCAATTTATTCACAGGACAAAATCTATCTGTTGACCTTGGCACAGCAAATACACTTATCTATATGGACGGTAAAGTTGTCCTCAATGAGCCCTCTGTAGTAGCACTTAGGCATGAAAAAGGCGCCTCAGAGTCCTCAGTCATAGCAGTGGGTCAGGAGGCAAAGAATATGCTTGGAAGAACCCCTGGAGCTATTGAAGCCATTAGGCCGATGAAAGATGGCGTAATTGCAGATTTTAAGGTTACTGAAAAAATGCTTCAGTTTTTCATGAAAAAAGTATTGAAGTCAGGCTTTTTTTCGCCAAGCCCAAAAGTTCTGATTTGTGTCCCTTGTGGTGCCACACAAGTTGAAAGGCGAGCCATTAAAGAGAGTGCTGTTGGCGCTGGAGCAAGAGACGTTTACCTAATTGAAGAGCCAATGGCAGCCGCTCTTGGTGCTGGAATGGCTATTGAAGAGGCGTCAGGCGCTATGGTTCTTGATATCGGTGGCGGAACCTCTGAGATTGCTATTCTCTCACTCAACGGTATTGTTTATTCCGACTCACTGAGGGTTGGTGGAGACGTATTTGATGACACTATTGTAAAATTTGTTAGAAGAGTCCACGGAATTATCATTGGTGAGGCGACAGCAGAACAGATTAAAGAGGAAGTTGGAAGCGCTTTTGAATCCAAAATTATAAGAAAGAATGAATTTAGAGGAAGAGCTGTCTCTACTGGACTACCAGTAAGCTTTGAAGTGACCAACTCGGAAATACTAGAGGCTTTGAGCGAACCCTTAGGAATGATTATCAGCGCACTTAGAACAGCGCTAGAACAAACCCCTCCTGAACTTTCTTCAGACATTGCTCAGAACGGACTTGTCATTACTGGTGGTGGTGCTCTATTAGAAGGACTTGATAAACTGGTTCATAATCAAACTAATTTACCTGTCACTATTGCTGATGATCCTCTGACGTGTGTTGCAAGAGGCGGCGGTATAGCATTGGAAATGATTAATCAGCATGATATGGGGTTCTTGGCAGCAGAGTGACTCTTATTAAGTCGAGATCTTTATAATGCGACTTTTAAAACTTTTTGTTCCCATATTTCTTTCGATTATTCTTATAGTTTTAGATGCTCGCTTCTCTTACCTTGATAGCTTTAAGCGGTTCACTTTAACCTTACTAAGCCCAATTTATTTGGTTGTTGATTTGCCAAGTCAAGTTATTGATTGGGTTAATGATAAAGGCTCTGAAAATGAATTACTCGTTAGTGAAAATGACTATCTCGAGGGTCAGCTAATTGAGCTTAAAGCAAAACTTCAAACCTATAACAACTTAACATTAGAAAATCAAAAATTATCTAATCTGCTTGAATCAAGCTACCTCATACCAGATCATGATGTAATTCTAGCAAGAATCAAATCAATCTCTCAGTCAAGACTTTCAAGAAAAATTGTTATAAACAAAGGCTTCAATGATGGTGTCAAATTATCGGATTTAATCATTGGTTCAGATGGAGTTGTAGGTCAGGTGACAGAAGTAACTCCAATGTACACAACGGTTCGACTTCTTTCTGACCCTACACAATACATACCAGTAAAAAATGCTAGAAACGGCATTAGAGGAGTCACTAAAGGGCTTGCATCAAATGAGAGAGGAATGACTCTCAAGTATATCCCCCTTGATTCTGATATTAAATTAGGCGATATCTTTGTTACAAGTGGGATTGGAAATTCTTATCCAACTGGCTATTCTGTCGGAAGAGTTAGTTCAATTGACGAAGAGCAAGAGCCATCCTTCATGACCATTTTTCTCGAGCCAATGCAAAATATGAATAGTTTAGAATTAGTGCTTATTGTCAAGGAGAAAAATGATTAACCAGTCTCAATTTGTTCTTCTTATTAAAATCACCATTCTTGCATTTATTGTTGGAGCAATTAACTTGCCCCATTTGATCGAATTAATTTCACCATTTTGGCTATTACTATTCTTTGTTTACTGGCTAATTTACTCTAATAGTGAAGGCATCTATAGATTTGCTTTTATTCTTGGCATTCTTCTTGACGTTTTTCAAGGAGGCATTCTTGGGCAAAATGCACTGGCACTTGTTATCAGTTCTGCATTTATTTTGAGTGTTAAAAAATCATTTTTCGTATCAAACCTTACAACCCAGCAAGTCTACATATTCATTACTTCTCTGATTTATCTTGCATTATTTTTAATGACTCACATCGCTGTTCAAGGAATTCAAATACAATGGCTTGTTGTTTTGACTCCATTTACAGGTGCTATTCTCTGGCCAGCAGTTCGCTTCTTACTTGCAAAACTTAAGCAATAGATTATTACTATATGGATAAGATTGGGAATCTAAAGCGAGAGAAAAAAGTATTCAAGTCCAGAGTAGTTTTTTCAGTAGTTGTAATGCTGGCAATGACCTTGATTCTCACTTTAAGACTCTTCAATCTTCAGATTACTCAGCATGAATACTATGTAGAAGAGGCTCTTGGAAATCAAATGCAAAATCTTCCAATTACTCCAATAAGGGGTGATATTTTAGATCGCAATGGAAGAGTATTGGCAACGAATGAGTTTTCTTATAGACTCACTATTACGCCTGAAAAAGTAACAAACTTAGACGACACACTCATTGAATTAGAAAGCAATGAATACATTGACACTAAAGATATAGAAAGATTTAAGAAGAACTTATCTCGCTATAAAAAATTTCATAATATCCCAATTAAGTTTAATCTTTCAGAATCTTTAGCCTCCTCATTTTTAGTCAACAACCAATTGCCAGGAGTTGAGGTCGAGCCCTACTTTCATCGTGTATACCCTTATGGTAAATCAAGCTCGCATCTGATTGGCTATGTTGCCTCAATGAACAAAGAAGAAAAAAATAGATACGACAAGAAAAATTACGCAGGGACTACTTTTGTAGGAAAGATTGGTATTGAAAAACAATATGAAAATTTACTCCACGGACAATCTGGCGTCAAACAAATTGAGAGAAATGTTGCTGGAAGAGTTGTTGACTCAAAGGTCATTATTCCTTCAATTCCTGGTGAAGATGTTTACTTAAATATTGATATTGATCTTCAAATGAAGGCAGAGTCACTTCTCGGAGAGAATAGAGGAGTTATAGCGCTTATAGATGTCAATGATGGTTCCGTTTTAACTCTTGTAAGCACCCCATCCTTTGATCCTAATTGGTTTGTAAACGGTATTTCGATTAATCGCTATGAAGAGCTGAAAAATGATTCTAACTTGCCACTTTTTGATCGAAGCACTAAGGGACTTTATCCACCCGGCTCAACAATCAAACCAATGGTAGCTCTTGCTGGACTTGAAGAAAAAAACATAACTGTAAAGCATTCAACTTTTTGTCCAGGTTTTTATAAGCTGACAGACTATTCAAGAAAGTTTAACGATTGGAAGAGGACGGGGCATGGTACAGTGGATACGATTGAGGCAATTGCACAATCATGTGACGTATTTTTTTATGATTTAGCCTACAAAATGGGGATTGATGAAATTCACAATAGCCTTTCATACTTTCAGTTTGGTGAGAAAACAGGTTTAGACCTTCCTGGAGAATTAGGCGGCATTCTTCCTTCAAGAGAATGGAAAAAAATAAATAAAGATGAACCTTGGTATCGGGGTGAGACACTTATTACAGGAATCGGCCAGGGCTTCATGACTGCGAGCCCAATACAACTAGCTCTAGCTACAGGTGCAATAGCGAATAAAGGTAATCTCCACACTCCAAGAGTTTTGATGCACGCTCAATCTAAAGATGGTGAGTCTTATTTTGAGTCACAGACTCAGTCAAAACAGATTCCTATTAAAAATATTGATAACTGGGAGCTCATTATTCAGGCAATGAAGCAGACAATTTATGGAAAGTATGGCACGGCAAAAAGATTAAACAATAAACTTAACTATACACTAGCTGGAAAAACTGGAACAGCGCAGGTATTTGGCCTAGACCCTGAAGAAGAATATATTGCTGAGAATATTGATGAAAAACTCAGAGATCATGCCCTTTTTACTGCTTTTGCACCAATAGAAAACCCTCAAGTTGCCATTGCAATAATTGTTGAGAATGCAGGCAGTGGAAGCTCAAAAGCGGCACCTCTTGCGAGAGAGCTTCTTGACGAATATTTTTCAAAATACCTAATAGTTCCAGATAAGAGCTAGCAACTTAATTTTCAGACTTGAGAGGCTAAAAAGTTCTCTCTAAAGCTATCAAATGAGTTCAATTTCAAAGCTTCTCTGATTTTCCTCATCAACTCCTGATAGTAGAAAAGATTATGAAACGTATTTAGTCTAGAACCTAAAATTTCGTTTGTTTTTTGAAGGTGATGAAGGTAGGACCTAGAATAATTTTTACAAGTATTACAGCCACAATTTGGATCCAGTGGGCTTGTATCTGATTTGTATTTTGCATTACGAATTTTTACAACCCCAGTTGATGTAAATAAATAGCCATTTCTCGCATTTCTAGAAGGCATGACACAGTCAAACATATCAACACCCATCGCTACTCCTTCAACTAAATCTAGAGGAGTTCCAACACCCATCAGATACCTGGGTTTATCTGCTGGCATGTTTTCAGGCAAAAAATCCAAGATCCTCATCATTTCTTCTTTGGGTTCTCCAACTGAAAGCCCTCCTATTGCATAACCATCAAAATCCATCTCTATAAGTGACTCAGCTGACTGAAGCCTTAAATCTTTGTACATTCCACCTTGAATGATGCCAAAGAGAGCATTTTTATTCTTGAGTTTTTGGTGCTCTATTAAAGAACGTTTCGCCCATCTCAGTGACAACTGCATTGACTTATCCACTTCACTTTTATCAGCAGGATAAGCAGTGCAATCATCAAATATCATGACGATGTCTGACCCTAATTTTTTTTGGATTTGCATTGACTCTTCAGGACCCATAAAAATCGATGAGCCATCTTTTGGTGAACGAAACGAAACACCCTTCTCAGTAATTTTTCTCATTTTTCCAAGGCTGAAAACTTGAAAACCACCAGAGTCAGTTAAGATTGGACCTGGCCAATTCATAAAGTCATGAAGATCTCCATGCGCTTCGATGACATCAGTGGACGGAGTTATTGATAAATGAAAAGTATTACCTAGAATGATTTCAGCACCTAGCCCTCTCACCTCTTCTACAGTCATCGCTTTCACAGTGCCGTAGGTTCCAACTGGCATAAAGGCTGGCGTATTGACTACTCCTCTGTCAAATTTGAGTTTCCCTAAGCGAGCCTTCCCATTTGTATTTAAGAGTTCAAACTTCATAAAAGAATTTAATTGTTAAATTTAAAAGGCTTGATTAATTTGATCAAGATTAAAGCCTCTTGATTGTAAAAACCTTTTTTGTTTTGCCATCTCTTTGTAATCTAGTGCAGATGCATCTCCAAACTTTCTTTGTCTTATTTCTTTGGCCAACTTAAACCAATCAAATATTGATAAATCAAAGGTATCTATGCCTCTCATTTTGAGCTCTGATGCAATTTTAACTGGGCCTTTGCCTTGATTAAATCGCATAAGAATAAAACCTTCTGAAAATCGATCATCACTTTGGTAATTTTGCTGAACTAATTTTGATATTGAACTATTAACATCAACAATATCAAAACCTTTTGCTTGAAGTTTTTGAGAAAGCTCTAATTTAGAGTGCTCCCGCCTCATTAACATTTTCAATGCAGAGGAATAACACTTACTCTCCTGTGTCAGATTCGTCATGATCGCTACTCATTAATTTTTCACGAATTTTTTCCTCTAGTGCTTGACTCATATCTGAATTCTCTTTTAAGAACTCCCTTGCATTATCTTTGCCTTGACCAATCCTCTCACCATCAACGCTATACCAGGCACCTGCTTTTTCAACAAATCCCAGCTCTACCCCTAAATCAATAATCTCACTCTCTCTAGAAATACCTTGATTGTATAAAATTTGGAATTCAGCTTTTTTGAAGGGGGGCGCAACTTTATTTTTTAAAACCTTTACACGGGTCTCGTTACCAAGAATTTCATCACCTTTCTTAATTGAGCCAATTCTGCGAATATCCAATCGAACAGAAGCATAAAATTTAAGAGCATTACCTCCAGTCGTTGTTTCTGGATTACCAAACATGACTCCAATTTTCATACGAAGTTGATTAATAAAAATAACCATCGTATTCGTTCTCTTAATATTCGATGTAAGCTTTCTTAACGCTTGAGACATTAATCTAGCTTGTAATCCCATATGAGAGGCCCCCATTTCACCTTCTATTTCGGCCTTTGGTGTCAGTGCTGCAACTGAGTCAACCACTACAATATCCACGCTACCAGAGCGAACAAGCATGTCAGTAATCTCCAAGGCTTGCTCTCCAGTATCAGGCTGAGAAATTAGAAGATCATCAGTATTCACACCTAGTTTTCTAGCATAGGCAGGATCCAAAGCGTGTTCAGCATCAATGAAAGCCGCAGTTCCTCCAAGTTTTTGCATTTCTGCAATCACATGGAGAGTCATGGTAGTTTTTCCAGAGGACTCAGGACCATATATCTCAATCACCCTTCCTTTAGGGAGACCTCCTATCCCTAGAGCTATATCTAGGCTTAAACTTCCCGTTGAAACAGCCTCGATATCAGTTCTTGCTTCTTCCTCACCAAGAAACATAACTGATCCTTTTCCAAATTGTTTTTCAATTTGTCCAAGGGCAACTTTTAGTGCTTGTTTTTTCTGCTCATCCACTCCGCTCTCCCGCGTAAAATAATAATAAATTTATTGACATTTATTATAATGGCTTTCACCCAAAAAGATACAGAATGTATGGCTCTCGCACTTAAACTTTCCAAGCTTGGTCAAGTGAGTGTGGGTGCTAATCCTATGGTTGGGTGTGTGATAACAAAAGACGATAAAATTATTGCAAAAGACTTTCATCATAAATATGGCCAAGAACACGCTGAAATAAATGCTCTGAATCAAATCAATCATAAAGCTAAAAATTGCAAATTATATGTCACTCTTGAACCCTGCTCTCACCATGGGAAAACGCCACCATGCATAAATGCAATAATTGGCGCAGGCATCAAAAAAGTTTATGTTGCAACTCTTGATCCAAATCCTTTAGTTTCTGGGAGTGGGGTTAAATTGCTTAAAGAGTCTGGAATTGATGTTCAAATTGGGCTTCTAGAGAATGATGCAATAGAAATAAATCGTGGCTTTATAAAGAGAATGACAACGGGATTGCCTTTTGTTACCTCAAAAATAGCAATGAGCCTTGATGGAAGAGTCGCTATGAAGAGCGGTGAAAGCAAGTGGATTACGAGTGAAGCATCAAGGGAGGATGTTCAAGTACTGAGAAGCCAAAATCAAGCAATTTTGACAGGATCAGGGACAATCTTGAACGACAACCCTTTGATGACTGTAAGAAATAAAAAGCTTAATTCTAGTCCAATCCGTGTGGTTATTGATAGCAATAATTCGATTAACGATAAATCACTCAATATTTTTTCTTCGGACTCCGAGACAATTATATTTAATAGGGACAATTCAAATATTTTAGAAAATGGAAAAATTGATTTAAAGTCAGCCTTAAAAAAACTTGGAGAGATGGGAATCAATAACCTTCTTTTAGAGGCTGGCAGTGGACTCAATGGTGCTATGATGAAATCCAATCTAATAGATGAACTCATTATTTATACTGCTCCAGTTATACTAGGTAGTGATGCTCAGGCCATGATGGAACTCCCATTCAAAAAAATGTCAGAAAAAATTTCACTAAACATAGTTGAATTAACGCAAGTAGCTAGTGATTTAAAAATCAGAGCTAGGCCTTTATGAGTGATCTAACTAACAAAAGAATTGTTCTAGGAGTTAGTGGCTCAATAGCTGCATATAAGTCACCTGAAATTGTTCGCCGTCTTCAAGATTTAGGAGCTGAAGTGAGAGTCATCGTGACCAATGGTGGAAGAGAATTTGTAAGTGAAAGATCCCTTCAAACAATTTCTAAAAATAAAGTTCATGACAACCTTTGGGATAAGGAAGCTGAGCTTGCGATGGGTCATATTGAACTCGCAAAATGGGCTGATGTAATTATCATAGCCCCAGCCTCAGCAAATACCATTGCAAAGCTTTGCCATGGAAGGGCTGATGATTTACTAACCACTGTTATTTTAGCCACAGAAGCAAAAATTATGATTGCTCCAGCAATGAATCAACAAATGTTTGCTGCAAGCGCAATGAAAGATAACCTTGAATTACTCCAAAAGCGTGGGATGGATATTATCAAACCAGGTTTTGGAGAACAAGCTTGTGGTGATGTAGGAGAAGGCAGGCTAGCAGATCCATTGGACATTGCAAAACAAGCTGCTGATCTTTTCACCTCAAGTTTACTTAGTGGAAAAAATATTTTAATTACTTTGGGTGGCACTAAGGAATCAATAGACCCTGTTCGATTTATTTCTAATCATAGTAGTGGCAAAATGGGAATGGCTCTCGCGCATGCCTGCATTCAGGCAGGTGCAAAAACCACTCTAATTGTTGGATCAATATCAGTTGATATCGAAAAAAGAGCTGAAATCATTCATGTAGTAAGCGCTGAAGATATGTACAAAGCAGTCATGAAAAAAATTAACTCACAAGATTTATTTATTAGTTGCGCTGCAGTTGCTGACTTTAAACCAAAAAAGATGAGTAAAAATAAAATCAAAAAGAATGATAGCCCTATGACAATCGAGCTTATTGAAAACAAAGATATCTTAGCAACCGTATCCCAACTAGAAAAAAAACCAATATGTATTGGGTTTGCTGCTGAAACTGAAAATCACATTGAAAATGCTAGAATCAAACTTAAGAAAAAAAAGTGTGATGCGATAATATTGAATGATGTTTCTAAGTCAGAAATTGGTCTTAACTCCAATGATAATGAAGTTCATTTCATTACCAAAAATAAAAGTGAAATAATAGAAAAAAATACCAAGCAAATTATTGCAGAAAAAATTATCAATAAATTAGCAAATTATTTTTTCAAGTCCTCATAAATGCTTATAAATCAAGGGTTCCTAGACTTACCCACAAAACTGTGGATAACTCTGGTGATATCTTCAAAATTAACCATCAATTCTGCGCTATAAAGGTAATTTCTACGGTTTTGGTTAATAATTAATCACAACAATTTTTTATATAAAAATCAATAAGTTATATTTTTTTGGTTATTCGAAAATAATTTGACTTTATTCAATTACTTGCAAACATATCTATTCGCGGATAACTTTTAAAGTTTTTCCCTTTAATGGAGGGGTTTTCAGGGCAATTAGTGTTTTATGAATTATCTGGATTAATAAAAACATTAGGCTAAAAAATATTGCAAATTTAAACTAATTTTCTGATTAATTTAATTGGTATTAAATTAATCAGAAATGTACTAAAAAAGCTTACTTTTTAAGTCATTTTTTATATTTTTTTTGTATCAAAATTAATAATTAATTTTATACATCCCATGACCAAGTTTTTCTTCAATTGAATCTAGCAATTGTCGGTCAAGAGAAACGTCGAATTCTTTCGATAATGGCATTCTTCCAGATGAACTTCCAGACTCATACTCAATAATGACAGGGCATTTTCCCTTGAATTTTTGAAGTAAATTGCACAACTCTAAATAATCATTTTTGTTTTTTTCTGATAGTTTAATGTTAAGAAACTTAGAATATTTCATCTGAACTTTGTCAACTGGTTCGATTTTATCTACTACAACTTGCCATTGCTCCCTGAAATCTTTATTAACTTTACCCGAAATAACGACTACCTCATCTATGACTAGATATTCACTAACTTGAGCTAGTTTTTGGGAAAAAACTGCAGCATTAATTTTTCTTTGTCCATCTTCAATTGTCAAACTAGCCATTTGTCCTTTTCTAGTAGTCCTATAGTCAATATCTGAAATTAGAGAAAGCACCCTAACCTCTCTATTGTTTCTAAAGACAATATCCTTTGGAAGAGAACACACAATTGATTTTAAGTGTTCTTTATACCAGTCTGTAGGGTGTCTCTCTAGGTAATACCCCATGACCTTTTTTTCAAACCTCATGATATTTTTAAAGGATAAAAATGCTCCTTTTATGTATTTTTTCTCATATTCAATATGACTATCCATATTAGCAAATAGACTACTTTGCCCCTTCATCGAGTCGTTTTGTCTTTGCTCTGCTTGCCTCACTGCATTGGGATAAGTTGCAATTAATGTTGCTCGTTTAATTCCAAATGCATCAAAAGCACCTGCATAAATTAAAGCTTCGATTGCTCTTCGGTTCAAGAATTTCTTCTCTATACGATAACAAAAATCAAAGATATCTAAATACTCTCCAGACTCATCTCGCTCTCTTACTATTTCATTAACTAAAGCTTCTCCAACTCCTTTAATAGCTCCAAGCCCATAAATAATTGTAGTGTTGTCAGTGATGGTAAATTCATACTCTGATAGGTTAATAGCTGGTGCAATAATTTTAATGCCTTTCTTTTTTGACTCCCCAACAGTAAAGGCAATACGATCAGTATCGTCCATTACTCCAGATAAAACCGCCGCCATAAATGGAGCAGGGTAATGCGCCTTCAGCCAGGCCGTTTGATAAGAGATATAAGCATAAGCAACTGAATGAGATTTATTAAACCCATACCCTGAAAACTTATCTATGAGGTCAAATATTTCATTTGCTTTATCTTCATCAATATTTTTTTTAGCAGCACCTTTAACAAAAACCTCTCGCTGCTGGGCCATCTCTTCAACCTTCTTTTTTCCCATAGCGCGGCGGAGAATATCTGCTCCACCAAGAGAATATCCTGCCATGATTTGAGCCGATTTCATGACTTGTTCTTGATACAAAAAAACGCCATTTGTTGGCTTTAATATCTCTTCAAGCATCTGGTGAGGATATCTAACCTTTGCACCATGCTTAACCTGAATATAATCATCCACCATGCCTGCATCTAGTGGACCTGGCCTATATAAAGCGAGCATTGCAACAATATCCTCAAAGCAGTCGGCTTTCAATTTTTTTAAGTAACCACGCATTCCTTCCGATTCAAGCTGAAATACTCCTGTAGTATCGCAATCTTGAAGTAGTTTAAAGACTTTTGGATCATCTAGCCTTAGACTATGAATATCAATTACATCCTTACTGAGGCCTTTCTTAGAAATTATTTTTATGGCTTTATCCATTACGGTTAAATTTGACAACCCTAAAAAGTCAAACTTAACTAAACCAACAGCCTCAACATCATCTTTATCAAACTGTGATACGATGACGTCTGACTCCTCTTCGCCTTTATAAATAGGACAGAAATCACTAATCTTGCTTGGAGCGATGACTACTCCACCCGCATGCGTACCGACATTCCTGATAATTCCTTCTAAATCCTGAGATAAGTCAATGAGTGTTGATACGCTCTCTTCAGTATCATATCTCGATTTAAGTTCTTCAGAATCCTCAAGTGCCTTGTTCAATGTCATTTTTAATTCGTTTGGAATCATTTTAGAAATTTGGTCGCTAAATCCATAAGGATGGCCCAAAACCCTGCCAACATCCCTTACTACTCCTTTAGCAGCCATAGTTCCATAAGTGATGATTTGAGAAACTTTCTCAGATCCATACTTTTGAGCTACATAAGCGATGACCTCATCACGCCTATCTGTGCAGAAATCAATATCAAAGTCAGGCATTGAAATTCGCTCAGGATTTAAAAATCGCTCGAATAGGAGATCGTGCTCTATAGGATCAACATTAGTAATGGATAGCGCCCAGGCAACCAAAGATCCTGCGCCAGAACCCCTCCCAGGGCCAACCGGTATTCCATTCTCTTTTGCCCATCTTATAAAGTCAGAGACAATTAAAAAATAGCCTGGAAAATCCATTTCCAAGATTACAGAAAGCTCAAAGCTTAATCTTTCATCATATATCTTTCGATCAACTTTTAAACCATCTAGTCTTACTTCAAGGCCTTTTTTTGATTCTTCACTAAAAAAATCAGCAATACTCATCCCATCTGGAGTAGGAAAAACTGGAAGATAATTTTTTTGGAACAGCTCAAAATGAAGATTGCATCGCTTGGCTACTTCAACAGTATTCTCTAAGACTTGAGGGTAATCTTCAAACAACAAAGACATCTCTTCTGAATTTTTGAGAAATTGGTCATTACTAAAATTCTTGACTCTTCTGGCATCATCCAATAAACCCCCTTCAGCAATACAAATTCTTGCTTCATGAGCCTCGTAGTCACTCTTTTTTAAAAACTGAACATCGTTTGTAGCAACGATTGGGACTTGCAGCTCAACACCTAAATCAATGAAGTGGTTAAGCATGCTTTCATCTAAATTTCTATCAGTTCTCTGAACCCCCATATAATATCTATCTTCAAAGATATTTTTCCACTGAAGTATTTTATTTTTTGCAAGTTCAAACTCATTAGCCAAAAGCAAATTAGAAATATCTGAAGTAGTGGGAGAAGAAATCATCAATAAGCCTTTATTGTGGGCAATTAACTGACTCTCGGATACGCTAACTGCAAATGATACTTTTTCATTTAGGTATGCTTTTGAAATCAGCTCAGAAAGGTTTAGGTATCCTTCATGATTTTGACAAAGCAAAATCACGTCATAGATTCCATCATCATGATTGACTGTAATTTTTGCTCCAATAATCGGTTTTATGCCGGAATTGATAGCTTTTTGATAAAACTTAATTGCAGAAAAAAGACTCATATCATCAGTCAGTGCAACACTATCCATTCCAGCTTCTTTGACGCAATTAATTAGATCGGGCACTCGGACAAGGCTATTCTTTACAGAATACTCACTTTGACATTGAAGATGAACAAAATCCACAGAATTAATATTACTTTAAGAAGATTAAACTTTATTTTACAAACAATTTTATAATCGCCATTTGGCATTTACAAAATTATTTTTACAAACAATAAAATTTTTAAAAGTCAGCTTATATATTTTGCGCTGCTCTAATAAGTGCCTGGGCTTTATCCATAGTTTCTTGCCACTCCATTTCTGGAATTGAATCATGAACAATGCCCGCTCCAGCTTGAACGTAAAGCACTTCATTTTTGACAATAGCAGTCCTAATTGCAATAGCAAGATCCATACCACCATGCCAAGAAAGGTTTCCTATGGCTCCAGAATAAATATTTCTTTTTAATGTTTCAACTTCATCTATTATTTCCATTGCTCTAACCTTTGGAGCACCACTTAAAGTTCCTGCAGGGAAAGTCGCTCTTAATACATCAATAGAGCTCATATCATCTTTTAATTCACACTCAACATTGGAAACAATATGCATCACATGTGAGTAACGCTCAATAAACATTTTATCTGTTAGGTTAACAGTTCCAGTTTTCGCAATTCTTCCCAAATCATTTCTTCCAAGGTCGATCAACATAAGGTGTTCAGCGATTTCTTTTTCATCAGACAAAAGGTCCTTCTCGTTATCTAAGTCCTCTTCTTTAGTTTTGCCTCTTGATCGAGTACCCGCAATTGGCCTTATTGTTGCAACATTATCATTATCAACTCTAGTAAGAATTTCTGGTGAGGAGCCAACTATAGCAAAATCATCAAGATGAAGATAGTACATATAAGGTGAAGGATTAAGTATTCTCAGTTGTCGATATAGTTCAACTGGATTTGACTTAAACTTGCAGCTTAACCTTTGAGATGGAACAACTTGCATGACATCTCCAGCAGTAATATATTTCTGAACTTTTTCTACTGCACTAACAAAATTCTCCTTACCAAAACTCGATACAAAATCTTTAGACTTAATCTTTTCTGATTCTGGAGAATCGTGAATATTTGATTTCTTTATGTTTCTTTCAATTGAATTTAACTTACCAACTCCATCTTCAAAGGATTCTTTATCTGGGTTTACATGCGTGATTATATGGACCTTGCTCGTTAAATTATCAACTACCAACAAATCATTAGACAACATTAGCAAAATATCTGGAACATCAAGCTCATCTTTCTTGTCAATATTCTTTAATTTTGGCTCAATATAACGAATAATTTCATATCCAAAATAACCAACTAACCCACCATTAAAATCAGGCAAGTGATCTAATTGAGGAACTTTGAATTGCTCTTGATAATTTTGAATCCATGCTAGTGGATCATCAACTTTATATTGCTGATGTAAATGGCCATTTTTTTCAACAAATACTTCATATTCTTTAACTTTGATAATAGTTTCAGCACTTAGACCAATAAATGAATAGCGACCCCATTTTTCTCCGCCTTGAACAGACTCTAGAAAATAGGTGAATGGGGTATTTGCAAGTTTGAGATATAAGGCTAAAGGGGTATCAGTATCAACAACGACTTCTCTAGACAGTGGAATGTGATTAAAGCCCTGGTCTACAAGGTTATTAAATTGAGAATGTTGCATGGAATTATTTTATCATTACCAAGCTCATTAAAACTTTAGAATATTAGCATTTAGCTGTGCTTGGCTAGAAATCAAGGTTAAAAAAAGGGTTTCAATGAAACCCTTTTTTTGTTTTCTGATTAGACTACTCTTCAGCCTCAGCTTCAGCCTCAACTTCACTGAGTTGATCTGAAAGCTCCTGCTCAGCCTCGCTTGATTGCATGTAGGCATCAATACGTCTATTCCTCTTTTCTTGATGATGCTTGAAGCCAGTACCTGCAGGAATAAGTCTTCCCACAATAACGTTTTCTTTCAGTCCTCTTAAATCATCAATCCTTCCAGTAATCGAAGCCTCAGTCAATACTCTTGTTGTTTCTTGGAAAGAAGCAGCAGAAATGAATGACTCAGTCGATAGTGAAGCTTTTGTAATTCCCATTAAAAGCCTTTGGAAACTAATTTCTTTTTTATTTTGAGACTTTAATTGTTTATTTTTCTCAACCACATGAGCATACTCAGCTGTTTCACCGTTAACATAATTTGAATCACCGCTATCGGTAATCTCAACTTTTCTAAGCATTTGCTTAATTACTACTTCAATATGTTTATCAGAGATCTTTACACCTTGAAGCCTATAAACATTCTGAACTTCTTTTACAATATAGTTGGCTAAAGCTTCAACACCAAGCAACCTTAGAATATCATGAGGGTTAGAAGGGCCGTCAGAAATCACATCGCCCTTTTCAACAGTTTCTCCATCAAACACATTAATTGCCCTCCAATGATGAACCATCATTTCTGTTACATCACCTTCCTCACTAGTAATTAGCATGCGAACCTTTGACTTAGTAGGACTTCCAAAACTAACAACGCCGGCACTTTCAGCAAGAATAGCATGATCTTTTGCCTTGCGAGCTTCAAATAAATCGGCTACACGTGGCAAACCACCAGTAATATCACTAGTTTTTGATACAGCCTTTGGAATTTTGGCTAGAATTTCACCAGCAGTAATCAACTGGCCATCTTCTAAATTAATTTTTACCCCTGAAGGCAAATAATGAGTCGATAAAACTGACTCCTTATTCTTTTTATCAAGAAGCTTAATCATTGGCTTCATATCCTTAGCGGCTGATGGTCTTTCAGCCTCATCAATAATTTCATAAAAACTCAAACCAGTAAGAGGGTCAGCGTTTTTAACAACTGTTAGACCTTCATCAAAGTCAATAAATGAAACTTTTCCAGAACTTTCAGCAATAATTGGATGAGTATGTGGATCCCAATCAGCTATTTTATCTTTAGCTTTAACCTTGCCACCATCTTTAAAGTGAACCACTGCACCATATGGTAACTTATAGCGCTCCATAACTTGACCCAAATCATTCCTAATAGAAGCTTCTGAAGATCTAGATACAACCACTAAATCACCATTAGTATTGGTGATAGATTTCATATTTTCATAGTGGACTATACCATCAGTATTTATATTAATACTATTGACAGCAGTAGAGGAGCTCGCAGCACCACCAATGTGGAATGTACGCATTGTAAGCTGTGTTCCAGGCTCGCCAATCGATTGTGCAGCTATCACTCCAACAGCCTCACCAACTCCAATCCTGTGTCCTCTTGCCATATCATTACCATAACAAGCTGCGCAAACACCATATGGTGTTTCACATGTTATTGCAGACCTAACCTTTATAAACTCAATACCCAGCTCATTGATTCGATCAGAATCCGATAAGGTTATCAAATGGTCTTTGGCTAAGAAAACATCTTTGCCATTTGGCATAAGAACATCTTCAGAAACGATTCTACCCAGAACCGCAGAGCCAAGAGTTTGTACTACATTACCGCCATCAATGACTGCTTTCATAACAAGTCCATTTTCAGTTCCACAGTCTTCTTCTGTGACAACCAAATCTTGGCCTACATCAACTAGACGTCTTGTTAGGTATCCTGAGTTTGCAGTTTTAAGGGCGGTATCAGCCAAACCTTTTCTAGCTCCATGAGTTGAAATGAAGTATTGCATGTTGTTAAGACCTTCACGGAAATTACTTGTGATTGGAGTCTCAATAATCGAACCGTCTGGCTTAGCCATTAGACCTCGCATTCCAGCTAATTGCCTAATTTGAGCCGGAGAACCTCTAGCTCCGGAGTCAGCCATCATGAAGATTGAATTGAATGATGGTTTCTTTTCAGTATTACCTTTAGCATCTTTAACCTCATCATAACCAACCTTATCCATCATTGCTTTGGCAACTTCTTCAGAAGTTCTGGACCAAATATCAATTACCTTATTATAGCGCTCTCCATTAGTCACAACACCAGAGGCGAATTGTTGTTGCACATCTTTAATTTGAGAATTGGCTTTATCAATCATTTCAGATTTTTCACTAGGAATAATCATGTCATTTGAACAAAATGAAATACCTGATTTAGTAGAAAATTCAAAACCCATATACATCATCTGATCTGCAAAGATTACAGTCTCTTTAAGTTCTTGAGTTCTATAGCAAACATGAATCAAGTTCGAAACAACCTTTTTAGACAACGCTTCATTAATCAGATCAAAATTCAATCCTTTAGGCAAAATTCTTGAAAAAATTGCCCTACCAATTGTTGTATCAACCACTCGAGTGGAGCTTGGTTCAAATCCAGAATCAGTTTTGACATAATCCTGAACTCTAAGCTTAACCTTTGCATGAAGAGTGACTAAATTAGAATCATAAGCCGCAAGAGCTTCATTGGTATTTGCAAAAATCATACCTTCACCCTTCTGGTTTACCATCTCTCTGGTCATATAGTAAAGACCCAAAATAACGTCTTGTGATGGAATAATGATTGGATCACCACTGGCCAAATGTAGAATATTATTAGAGGCGAGCATCAGCGTTCTAGCTTCTAACTGGGCTTCCTCTGATAGCGGCACATGAACTGCCATTTGGTCACCATCAAAGTCTGCATTGAATGCAGTACAAACAAGAGGATGGAGCTGAATCGCCTTACCCTCAATTAGCAAAGGCTCAAACGCCTGAATACCTAGTCTATGAAGCGTTGGTGCACGGTTTAGAAGAACTGGATGCTGATGAACAACTCGCTCAAGAATGTCCCATACTTCTGGAATTTCACTCTCTACCATTTTCTTTGCAGCTTTTATTGTTGAAGCAAGTCCGTTAGCTTGGAGTCGATTGTATATAAATGGCTTAAATAACTCTAATGCCATTTTCTTGGGCAGGCCACACTGATGAAGCTTTAAATATGGACCACAAACAATGACTGAACGCCCTGAATAGTCAACCCTCTTTCCAAGCAAGTTCTGACGGAATCTACCTTGCTTTCCTTTGATCATGTCTGCAATTGACTTCAATGGACGCCTATTATTCCCCATGACTGCACGGCCACGACGACCATTATCAATCAAAGAATCGACTGCCTCCTGAAGCATACGCTTTTCATTCCTAACAATGATTTCAGGAGCGTCTAACTCCAAAAGTCTTCCTAGACGATTATTTCTGTTGATTACACGACGATACAAATCATTCAAATCAGAAGTTGCAAAACGACCGCCATCTAGAGGCACTAGAGGCCTCAAATCAGGCGGCAAAATAGGCAAGACGTTCAAAACCATCCATTCTGGCTTGTTTCCAGATTTGATTAAAGAGTCAACTAGCTTAAGTCTCTTGTTTATCTTCTTAAGTTTTGTTTGTGATTTTGTATTGAGAGCGTCTTCTCTCAGAGTAGCAGCTTCTTTTTCAAGCTGCATTTCTGAAAGCACATCTTGCATAGCCTCAGCGCCCATCTTTGCAACAAATTCATCATCACCATACTCATCAAGAGCATCGTAGTACATTTCTTCAGTAAGAAGTTGTTTTTTAATTAAAGGAGTATTACCTGGATCTGTTACCAAGAAAGCTTCAAAATACAACACTCTCTCGATATCCTTTAAGGTCATGTCCATCAAAAGGCCCAATCTTGAAGGCAAAGACTTCAAATACCAGATATGAGCCACAGGTGCAGCAAGTTCAATATGCCCCATTCTTTCTCTTCTTACTTTTGATAGAGTTACTTCAACCCCGCATTTTTCACAAACCACATTTCTAAACTTCATGCGCTTGTATTTACCACATAAGCACTCAAAATCTTTCATCGGACCAAAAATTTTGGCACAGAACAAGCCTTCTCTCTCAGGCTTAAATGTTCTGTAGTTAATAGTTTCAGGCTTTTTAACTTCACCAAAAGACCATGAACGAATCTTTTCAGGAGAAGCTAAACCAACTCTAATTGCATCAAAATCTTGCTCTTTATTTTGCTGTTTTAAAATTTGTAATAAATCTTTCAAAGGATTCTCCTAATTTAGTTTTGTTCAAGTTCAGTATCAATACCTAGAGATCGTATTTCTTTAACTAATACATTAAAAGACTCAGGCATTACCGACTCAGTACGATTCTCACCATCAACAATGTTCTTATACATCTTAGCTCTTCCGCTTACATCATCAGACTTAACTGTTAACATCTCTCTGAGAGTGTAGGCAGCTCCATATGCTTCAAGCGCCCAAACTTCCATCTCACCAAACCTTTGCCCACCGAATTGAGCTTTACCACTCAAAGGCTGCTGAGTTACAAGAGAGTATGGTCCAGTTGAACGAGCATGCATCTTATCATCAACCAAATGGTTAAGTTTAAGCATGTGCATATATCCAACAGTTACATCTCGATCGAATGCATCACCCGTTCTTCCATCAAATAATTGAACTTGTCCACTTTCAGGCAGGTCAGCCATTTTTAGAAGTGACTTGATATCATCTTCTTTAATGCCGTCAAAAACTGGTGTTGCCATAGGAACGCCAGATCGTAAGTTGTTAGCTAATTCGATAATTTCATCATCTGTAAACGATTTCAAATCTTCAGCTTTTCCGTGACTGTTATAGATTGAATCAAGCATTGATCTTATCTGCTTTACTGTATCTTTGCGTTGTTCATCTATAAGTTTCCCAATCTTATGCCCAAGTCCTTTTGCAGCCCATCCTAAATGAACCTCAAGTACTTGACCAACATTCATTCTTGATGGAACACCTAACGGGTTCAAAACAACATCTACTGGTGTTCCGTCTGCAAGGTGAGGCATATCCTCAACTGGAGATACTCTTGAAATAACACCTTTATTTCCGTGTCTTCCAGCCATTTTATCTCCAACCTGCAACGTTTTCCGCGTTGCAACATAAACTTTGACCATTTTTTGGACGCCTGGAGGTAATTCAGCGCCTTCTTTAATCTTAGCTCTCTCTTGCTCAAAAAAGACTTCAAACTCTTCCTGTTTAGCTTTTGATTGCTTAATTAGTGCAGCCACTTCTTTATTGACAGCAGCATCTTTAACCTTAATCTTAGCAATATCGCTATTCTCGAGTGATTTCAAATCTTTTGCAGCTAATTTATCACCACTCTTGATATCTCCAACATTGCTTGTAGATACGTTTCCTGAAAGCTTTAGACGGATTCTTCTGAAGATATCTCCATCGATAATTCCAAACTCATCGTCGATATCTTTTTTAATGTTTTCTAATCGCTCCTCATCAATCATAAGTGCTCGTGAATCTTTAGCCACTCGATCTTTAGTAAAGATTTGCACATCAATAACGACTCCTGATTTAGATGCACCCATTCTCAAGGAGGTATCTTTGACATTATTGGCTTTTTCACCAAAAATGGCGCGTAATAACTTCTCCTCAGGAGAAAGAACTGTCTCGCTTTTTGGTGTGACCTTACCAACTAATATATCACCACCTTTAACTCTTGCACCAACGTAAACGATACCCACATCATCAAGCTTTGAAAGAGCTGACTCACTTACATTTGGGATATCTGCTGTGACTTCCTCCGCACCAAGCTTTGTATCTCTTGCGTAAGCTGTAAGCTCTTCAATATGAATTGAAGTATAACGATCTTCCTGAACCACTTTCTCAGAAATAAGAATCGAGTCTTCAAAGTTATAACCGTTCCATGGCATAAACGCAATCATCATGTTTTGACCTAATGCCAACTCTCCCAAATCTGTAGAAGGACCATCCGCCAAAACATCCCCAGCTGCTACCTTATCACCAGGCTGCACTAGAGGCTTTTGGTTGATACAGGTATTTTGATTTGAGCGTGAATATTTAATCAAACTATAGATATCAACGCCTAGCTCTCCGGCTTTAGTCTGTTTAGCGTCAACTCTAATTACGATTCTTGATGCGTCAACAGTCTCAACAACACCATCATGATCTGCAACAACGCAGACTCTGGAATCTGCAGCAACAACTCTTTCGATACCGGTTCCAACGAGAGGCTTTTCTGAGCGTAAAACAGGAACAGCTTGACGCTGCATATTTGAACCCATTAATGCACGGTTAGCATCATCATGCTCAAGGAAGGGTATTAGAGAAGCAGCTACAGAAGATATCTGCTTGGAATCAATGTCAATTAGAGTGACTTCAGACTTATCAACTAATACAAATTCATTTTTGTGTCTTCCAGAAACTAACTCATCTTGCAAGAATCCCTTAGAGTCAACCTTCGAGTTAGCTTGCGCAATAGTATGGTCAATTTCATCAATTGCTGAAACATAAACCACCTCTTGTGTAACCTGACCATTTTTGACCACTTGGTAAGGAGTCTCTAAAAAACCATAGGCATTAGTCTTAGCATAAACTGCCAATGTGTTAATCAAACCGATATTTGGCCCTTCAGGTGTTTCAATTGGGCACAGTCTTCCATAGTGCGAAGGGTGGACATCTCTCACCTCAAATCCTGCACGCTCTCTCGTTAAA
Organism: Candidatus Thioglobus sp. REDSEA-S12_B1; assembly: GCA_001628405.1. Classification (GTDB taxonomy): domain Bacteria; phylum Pseudomonadota; class Gammaproteobacteria; order PS1; family Pseudothioglobaceae; genus Pseudothioglobus. Next base: position 27,443 of record LURN01000030.1, read on the forward strand.
CCTCCAGGCCCAAGAGCTGAAATTCTTCTCTTATGGGTTACGCCAGAGAGTGGATTAACCTGATCCATGAACTGGGATAGCTGAGACGAGCCAAAAAACTCTCTAACTGCTGCAGAGACAGGCTTTGAATTAATTAAATCTTGCGGTGTTAATTCATCTGTTTCAGCAAGATTCAGACCTTCTTTGACTGCTTTTTCTACACGTATAAGACCTATTCTGAATTGGTTTTCAATCATTTCACCAATTGCTCGAACGCGTCTATTAGCTAATGTATCAACATCATCTACAACATCATGTCCATTTTTAATATCGATTAGTTTTTTAATAACATTAATAATGTCATCATGAGTCAGAACATGCTCACCTGTTTCACTTTCAATACCAAGACGCCTGTTAAGTTTCATGCGACCAACTCTAGAGAGGTCGTATCGATCATTATTGAAGAATAAATTAGAGAAAAGAGAGTTTACTGCATCTTCAGTTGCAGGCTCACCAGGTCTCATTACATGGTATATAGACATGCGTGCTTCAATTTCAGTTTGCAACTCGTCAAGACGCAAGGTGTCAGAAATATAAGCTCCATTTTCAGCGTCATTAATATAAATGATATTAATCTTTTTAATCTTAGTTGCTGTTAATACTTCGATAGACTCCTCCGATATCAAAGTATTCGCCTCTAGTAATATTTCTCCTGTATCAGTATCGACTATGTCTGACGAAATGACTTTTCCAACTAGGTATTCAAGCGGCGCATTAATTGCATCAACTTTAGCTGCTTGAAGCTGCTTAATATGTTTAGCTGTAATTCTGCGACCTTTTTCAACGATGAGATCTTTACCAATTTTTATATCAAATTCAGTTATGATTCCTCTTAATAACTCTGGCTTTATAACTAAGTCGCAAGACTTAGACTTTAGCTTAACTGTAACATGGTCGAAGAATGTATCAATAATTTCATTTGTAGATTGGCCCATTGCGCGAAGTAGCGTAGTTACTGGTAACTTTCTTCTTCTGTCAATACGAACAAATAAATGCTCATGATGGTCAAATTCAAAATCTAGCCAAGAGCCACGATATGGAATCACTCTAGAAGAAAATAATATTTTTCCAGAAGAATGCGTCTTGCCTTTATCATGCTCAAAAATAACACCTGGAGACCGGTGAAGTTGTGAAACAACAACTCGCTCTGTTCCGTTAATGACGAACGTACCAGTATCAGTCATTAAAGGGAGCTGGCCTAAGTAGACGCTTTCTTCAATGACCTGCTTTACGCGACGCTTTTTCTTTAGATTTGATCCGTTTTTGTCAAATAAGACCAAGTTAAGTTTGACTTGAAGAGTTGCTGCATAAGTAACTCCTCTTAATTTACATTCTTTTACATTGTATTTTGGTTCTTGCAGTTCATAATCCAAATACTCAATTTCTGCATAACCATTCAGGGCTGTAATTGGAAATACAGATTGAAAAACTGAGTGAAGGCCGATATTTTCCTTTTCAGCTGCTCCAGCCTGAATAAAGGTATTGAATGAATTAATTTGGATAGACAATAAATCTGGCTCTTTGAGAACAGACTCTCTCGTTCCAAAATTATTTCTGATGCGTTTTTTTTCTGTAAATGAATAAGTCATGAATGCCCCGTATTAATCAATAAATTACTTTCAAAATTACTTTTGAATAAAAACACCAAAATCCCCTAATGGGGATTTTGGTTCATAGCATCGAACAAATTACTTAAGTTCTACGCTAGCGCCAGCTTCTTCAAGCTGCTTTTGCATATCCTCAGCTTCAGCTTTTGAAACACCTTCTTTAACTGCTGCTGGAGCACTCTCAACAAGATCTTTTGCTTCTTTAAGACCCAATCCAGTAATGCCACGAACAGCTTTGATGACTGCAACTTTCTTGTCACCAAAACTTGTTATCATTACATCAAATTCGGACTTTTCTTCTGCCGCTGCGCCAGCTTCTGCTGCTACAGCTACTGGAGCTGCTGCAACTGCCGCTGCTGAAACTCCAAATTTTTCCTCCATTGCTGAAACCAACTCAACAACATCCATTACAGACATGTCTGCAATTGCATTCAAAATATCTTCGTTACTTAATTTCGCCATGATATTTACTCCTCTATATTATTATTGTTTTTGATCACGCACTGCTGCCACAACACGAGTTAACTTGGTAGGAACTTCATTCATTGTTCTAACTAGTTTTTCGGTTGGTGCAAGCATCAACGCCATCAACATACTGATTGCTTGATCTTTAGTCGGAAGACTCGCGATTCTTTTAAGTTGATCTGCATCAACAAATTCACCCGATACTCCCAAACCTTTAACAACTAAATCTTTATTTTCTTTAATAAAGTCGCGAAAAACACGTGCTACAGCTCCTGGATCTTCTTGGGAAAAACCCAAGATAACCGGACCACTCAAGACAGGCGTAATACATTCACAGCCAGTCTCTGCAAGTGCTCTCTTTGCTAGAGTGTTTTTAACAACACGCAAAGAAACATCTGCCTCCATAGCAGAGTTTCGCAAGTTAGTCATTTGTTCAACATTCAATCCGCGATACTCAGCAGCACCCACAGATACAGCGCTCATAGCGACCGCATTAACCTGTTCGACAACTGCTTTTTTTGCTTCAAGATTTAGAGCCATAAGTCTCTCCTGAACAGTTATAAAAAAGAAAGCTATAAAATTACAACTTTCGCCACAAGGTATTTTCATACCCTCTACATAGGCAAATTGAAGGATCAATTTATTAAGCAATTTACCGCAAGCAGTTCATCGCACCTATGGTCTTTGAGGCTTTACAAGTCACCTTGTCGCCCAAAGAATTCATTACTGATAATTAAAACTTATCAGCAGTAAAACTTTTTAAATATTAACACTCGCTCCATCAACACTTAAGCCTGGGCCCATTGTTGATGAAACACTAATCTTTTTAAAATAAACACCTTTAGCTGAACTTGGTTTTGCTTTTTTCAAAGCCTCAATTAAGGCAGCGATGTTCTCCTCAAGTGCCTTCACTTCAAAGGATGCTTTTCCAATTCCAGCATGAACAATTCCAGATTTATCTGCGCGATATCGGACCTGACCTGCCTTTGCGTTCTTGACCGCTGTCGCAACATCTGGTGTCACCGTACCTACTTTTGGATTTGGCATTAATCCACGAGGGCCTAATACTTGCCCCAATCTTCCAACAACGCCCATTGCATCAGGAGAGGCTATAACAACATCATAGTTTAAGTCGCCATCCTGCATAGATTTCATTAAATCATCCATACCAACATTATCAGCTCCCGCATCTGTTGCTTTCTGAACATTGTCACCTTGAGTAAAGACCGCGACGCGAACAACTTTTCCAGTTCCATTAGGAAGAACAACTGCACCACGTACATTTTGATCAGACTTCTTCGTATCAATTCCTAGATTAATGCTGACATCGACTGACTCATCAAATTTTGCAGTTGCGCACTCTTTAACAAGCGCCAAGGCATCTGTAATTTTGTATTTTGAACCTTCTTTAATCTTTGAAATATTAGCTTTCTGATTTTTCGTTAACTTAGCCATCATCAACCCTCCACTTCAAGACCCATTGAGCGGGCAGTTCCAGCTACAATTTGAACAGCAGCATCTAAATCATTTGCATTTAAATCTTTCATCTTGATATTTGCAACTTCCTCCAGTTGAGCACGGGTTACCTTTCCAACTTTGTTAATATGAGGCTCACCACTTCCTTTCGCGATTCCTGTTACCTTCCTAAGAAGAACAGCCGCTGGAGGTGTTTTTGTTACAAATGTAAAACTTCTATCGTTATAGACTGTAATAATTACAGGGACAGGCATACCTTTGTCAAGCTCTTGAGTTTGAGCATTGAAAGCCTTACAGAAATCCATAATATTGACACCGTGCTGTCCTAGCGCTGGTCCCACTGGTGGCGATGGATTCGCCTCAGCTGCAGGAACCTGCAACTTTATATATGACTCAATTTTTTTTGCCATTTTTATCTCCTATGGGTTCAAGCGCCGCAAAGCTCCCCGTTCACAAAATTAGCCCAAAGGCTTTGTTATGTTTTCTCCACTTGAGAAAACTCTAATTCAACTGCAGTAGTCCTTCCAAAAATTAGCACCTCTACTGTCAGCAAACTCTTTTCATAATTCACGTTTTCAACGATTCCATTAAACTCATTAAATGGACCATCAATAACAAGAACCTCTTCACCAGGCTGGAATGCAACCTTAGGCTTAGGCTTGTCTGCCCCTTCTTGAACTCGAGCAAAAATTCTATCAACCTCTCTCTGAGTAATTGGAGAAGGTTTTCCTGAAGAGCCACCAATAAAACCAATAACATTATTTGTGTTTTTAACTAACAACCAACTTGGCTCAGTGAGCTCCATCTTAACCAACATATAACCCGGAAAAAATTTACGTTCAGTCTCTTTCTTCTTACCACCCTTAAGCTCAACTACCTGCTCAGTAGGAATCAATATTTCTCCAACTAAATCTTCCAGGCCTTCTCTTGCAACAGCTTCTTCAATAGCAAGCTTTACCTTAGCCTCATAGCCACTTCTAGCGTGGATTACAAACCATTTTTTAGACATTAAAACCCTTTACTCAAAAATGTTAAATTGCAGAAATAGATTGAACACCCCAAGTAAAGAATGCATCCACAATCCAAAGAAAAATAGCCACTATAACTACCGCAATCATAATGATTCCAGTTGTTTTAAATGTTTCTTGTCTATTTGGCCAAACAACTTTTCTAAGTTCAATGCGTGTTTCTTTTAAGAAGTGTTGAAACCTATCACCTTGGCTAGACTTAATAAAAACTCCACCAGCAACTACAAACCAAACAAGGGTTACTAAAACCTTTGTCAATGAATTGAAGTTAAGTGGATTAATGTAGTATAAAGCTAGCGCAGCAACAACAATAACAACTGCCAGGATAGTCTTCCATTGATCAGAACCGCTCTTTAAATTGTCTATTTGTTTAGCCACATGTATCCTTTAATTTGGCAGGCAAGGAGGGACTCGAACCCCCAACCAATGGTTTTGGAGACCACTACTCTACCAATTGAGCCACTTGCCTATATATCAAATCCAAAAAATGGCCGCCTAAATACAAGGCAGCCACTCACTATAAATTAATCTTAATTAGTAATCTTCGAGACGACTCCAGCACCGACTGTGCGTCCGCCTTCTCTAATTGCAAATCTTAAACCTTCTTCCATTGCAATCGGAGCAAGAAGCTCAACT
>LURN01000031.1 GCA_001628405.1 Candidatus Thioglobus sp. REDSEA-S12_B1
TTAGGTCAAATCCTCCTAGTTTGATTACTCTTTTAATCGAAATGGCGGATACTCATCGGGGGTTAAAAGAAGTGCAAATGCACTGACTCTAAGGGTCCACCGTAAGAAACCTTCTACAAAATCAAAGATTCCTTTCGGATACCTCCCTGTAAATAAAATTGCCAATAATGCAAAAATTGTAGCGATTACAACGCCAGCAAAAAGAAAGAGAAGAACAATGACATGAGGAATAACCAGTATCCATTTAACAAGTGGCATCCACCTCTTTAGTTCATTTTTGACATCAGGATAAGGGATAGTGATTTTTACAGATTGTTCGTGATCTGTTGCCGGATACTCATCTCTCATGAGAAGCACATAGGCAGCAATCCTATAGGTAAACTTAGTAATGCCAATGTTCCAATCAAACCACCACTTTGGATATTTTTCTTTAAAGAGTATCATCATTGCAATGGCTAGTGAGAGCGCTTCTGCATAGGTTGATATCAAAGCTAGAATAATGACAATTGGAATGACAAGGATTAGTCTTAAGATTGCTGTTAAGCGATCAGATTGTTCAGAGTAATCAATTTTTAAGTTAACCGGATATTCTTTCATTGTTGCCCTTGCTGTAAAATTTGTTGTTATTTCAAAAACTCAATATAGAGAATATAACATATCAGTGTGAGCCAAATAAGCCCAACTTGATCACTATTTTTATTCGAGTTTTTTTCAAGTTTCACTAAGTTACTATCAATGCTTCTCATTTGATCTAATAGCTGATTATTCTCATTCGTCATTTCGATTTCTCCTGAACGTTTCATTAAATATCGCATCCACCCTTCTGTTGAATTCTTCTTGAGTGTATAGGTCTATAAACAATCCCTGAACGTATTCCTTAAACTTCTGAGCTTTTTCCTGCTGCTTGATGAGCTCTTTGTGAGTATCTTTTATATTTGGATCTAGTTCTGATATTTCCATTACTTCCTCCTGATAAAAATTACTGATTGATAAAAAAAACTTCTTGAATCTCCATATCAAATGCCAGCGCAATCTTAAACGCTAGATCTAATGATGGTGTGTACTTGTATTTTTCAATTGCAACAATTGTTTGCCTAGAAACGCCAACAAGTTCTGCTAGCTGCTGCTGGGTCATCTCATCGTTATTGAACCTGAGTTTTCTCACCGCATTTTCTATTTGAATCTTTTTCTTAAACATTGCTACCTATAGAGGTAAATCTTTAATAGAAGACTTAAAATGCTGGCTACAAAGCCTGAAAAAGTTATCGCGATCAGCCCCGAAATAATCGTAAGATTAAACCAGCCTAACAAGACAAGAGTAGCTACAATTGATACTCCAAAAATTGCACTACTTACTTGAAGTGCATAGAGTTCATAAATTTTATCTCTTTCATCATCAACGTCTTCTTCGTATTGACCAGTGATGATTGAAGATAGAATATTGAAAACAATATGAAGTGCAATTATTAAAATAATACTACCACCAATTCCCTGAGCCAGTACTTTCGAAACTGCCTGAATTGTCATTATTGAAGCTTCAGATAAGTTAAGCCACATCCATATCATCGCAACTGATGCTCCGGTTATCTCAGCCATGGTATTTCTAATTTTTATATTCATTATTTAGCAAGTTTGTTCTTTTAAATGTAAAGTATACCATACATTATGTAATAAATATATTACTTTATGTAAAAAAAATAATACATATTATTACTTCATGTAAAAAATAATCCTTAATTCTTATTGATATATAATTTTTCAGTAATGAAGTTTTTTTCTTTCTTATTTCTTCTGCTAACAGCACAAAGCACATTGGCTTCTCTTGATGTGACTGGATTTAATGACGACCAGATTTGTATGTTTGCCAAAGACCCGCCGCTTCCTGCACAAATCACTTATGAAATCAATGCTAGAGGAATAGAATGTAATGATGGTGTTGCAACTATAATGTCAGATTCCCCAATTTCAAAAGACTCGCCTCGACTCAACAAATTAAAAAGGTGGAGTAAAATGCTCAGGGGAAAGGGGCCAATTTATTCAACTCGCTCAGGCACCAATCTCAAAATAAACACCTTTGGTGATGAGAAGTCGATTACTATTGATAAGTCATTTTAATAATTTAATATTCTAAAATAGACATAAGAAAGGAATCTCAGTAAACTAAATGTCTTATGGCAAGAGGTCAGAAATCATTTCAGCATCTAAATAAGTCTCCAGTCAATGACGATGAAATCTATATGATGGTCATGCTCTATACCTATCAGCATAAAAGCCTAGACTACTTGGCTCGGAAATTTAATGTTAGTTCATCTGTAGCCAAGGAAATCATAATTAGAAGCCGCTTTGGTGGCACCTGTGGATAGCATTTGAAACTCGACAGCATTCTTTATCTAAATAACTTTTAATCTACATTTAATCTTCATTTCTGATGCATACAATAGCGTCATGAAAACTAAAACTCTATTAATATTATCTCTAGCCATTTTATCTTTAGCGGCCAATGCTGATCTCAAAAGGGCTATTGCCTTCGATCAGGCTGGCGAGTATGAAAAATCTGCGAAAGAGCTTTTGAAAATTAGCCGTCTTGCTAGCAGGGGCCACCCGAAAGCGATGTATGAGTTTGGGACCATGTATATGAAAGAAGGCATGTGGATTGTTCAGAGCGACGAGGAAGGGTTTGATTGGTGGCTTAAGTCTGCAAATCTAGGTTACGCTCCTGCTCAATTTTCAATTGGTGCTTCTTACATTGGCGGAATAGGTGTTGACAAGGATTTAAACCAGGCTAAGTTATGGCTCGAGAGGGCAATGGACAGCACCTATGAAAAATATAGCAAGGTTGCCAAAGAGCTCTACATGCTCAACGAGCTAGATAAGATTTAAAAGTCGACCTGTGCCAAAGAGAGATTGGTATGAAAGACCTACAGCAAGATTTCTCTCCTCAAAGCTATTGAGACGCGTCGGCTTTGATGGTCTTGTTGTATTCTCTCCAAGCCCCATTCTATCCTAGACAATCATTAATTCATGCCAGTTGAAATGGCAGGGCTTTGCTTTAAAAAAAGGAGCATTTATTAATCGCTTTAGGAGAAAGTAATCTATAAATTTATTCCCTGCCATAAGCTAAAGTATACTAAATTTAAATGTCATAATGAGCTTAATTTTTTGATTTTTTAGGTTAAATTGAGCTCTACATAATTCTTGTATGGTATATTGAAATCTCTTAAATAATAAAGGGGATATTATGAGTTTAACTTTAGTTTTTCGACTCCAAGCCGCATTGTTTGCTTTATGGCAAGCTTTAATGTAGAAGCTAGTGCTATAGCTGAGGAGATTATGCGTGGTTTGTCTTTGATGGCTCTTGCTATGGCCTATATTAGTTGGCAAATGCCAGGCTGGGTTGGGGACAACATCAGGTCGGTTGGAATGTTTTTTGCTCTTTTACATGCTGCATGGGTTGCTCTATCATTGTTTCAAATGAGTTCAGGCGCATTTCCATCGGGAGTTGCTAATCTTATAGGGAACATTGGGCCAGATGTTATTCTAGCAATATTATTCTTTTGGAAATCTAGATAGTATTACCGAAGTCATTAATAAAAAGGCCCTTGAGATTAGGGCCTTTTTTATAATAAAGTCAAGCTATTTTAAGATTTATTTCTTCTGCATCTCTCACTGCAATATAAAACATTCTCCCAGTCCTTTCTCCATTTCTTTCTCCAGGTAAATGGTTTGCTGCATGTCTTACAGATTTTTTCAGGCTTCATTTTTTAGTTTGGAGTTATAATTGAAGGCCCAGAAATCATTCTATTTTCAAGATCGGTGTGAGCCTCTTTAACTTGATCTAATTTATATTTTTTGAAAATTTCAATTTTAACTTGGCCACTTTCAACCTTGTCAAACAATACTTTGGCCCCCTTCTCCAGATCATCTCTTTGGCTTAGATAGTGGTGCATTGCTGGACGGGTGATATAGAGCCCCTTGGGTTGAATGAGTTTTGGAATACTGATATCAGGAAGAGCACCAGAGGCATTTCCAAATGACACCATAGTACCTCTTATCTTTAAGCTCTCTAGAGATCCTTCCAGTGTTGTCTTTCCGACGCCGTCAAAAACCACCGGAACACCAACCCCTTCAGTAATGTCTAGTACCCTTTGTGAGAAGTTTTCTTTGGAGTAGTTGATAACATGGTCGCAACCATTTTTCTTGGCTAGAGGAATTTTATCATCAGAGCCTACAGTGCCTATGACTTGACATCCTAAGCTTTTAGCCCATTGGCAAAATATTTGCCCAAGTCCTCCAGCAGCCGCATGAAACAGAATGGTTTCGCTACTAGAAACGGGGTATGTTTGATGCAATAGATAATAGGCAGTCAATCCTTTAATCATCAGAGTAGCTGCAACTTCTAGATCAATACTGGGCGGTACTTTTAGTAGGTCTTTGGTATGAAGTATTCTTTGAGATGAGTAGGCTCCTAAGGGAGAGCCAGAATATGAAACTCTATCACCAACTTTGAAGTTTTGAACATCGCGCCCTACTTCTTTGATAATGCCGGCTCCTTCAGCGCCTATCCCCGAGGGCAGGTTCACTGGATAGAGGCCGGTTCTATGATAAACATCTATATAGTTAAGGCCAATGGCAACGTGCCTAATTAACACTTCGTTTGGTCCAGGGGATTGAAGCTCAACATCTGTAAGCTCTAAAACTTCCGGACCACCATGCTTTGAAATAATGATAGCTTTAGCCATGAAAATAATATACATTAAATGAGGCAACTAAATAAAAAAGCCCTCAATGAAGAGGGCTTTAATATAATGTGAAATCAAGAAGCTATTTTTATGCTTCTGATTCCTTGACAGCAACATTCCAAATAATCAAACCAAATAGGATTTTGTTAACAAAATCTGCAAGGTTGTAAATAATATTTAGAGTGCCATTATCTACAGAGCCCATCATGTAGCCGAAGATATAGCCAAGCGGGTAGATGGCCCAACCAATGAGTACAATCAATCTTAGAGCATTGAAAGCGGCTTTGACCCCTGCGTTGGCTTCAGCAGCCTTACTTGCTTCACCACCAAAGATCTCCCATATAATCACTGCCCATCCAATCATTCCGATAATGAATCCAGGAGTTGCACCAATAACTTGAGCTTCACCGAGGTATCCACCAATTAGCATAACCAGTGTACCGATAACCAATCTCCAGAAAGAGCTGGTCGATACTGCAGCACCAACTGCCTTGAGGATAATAAAGAACTCAATCATTAAGAGCGGTACAGTGATTAACCAATCAATATATCGATAGACAATCGGTGATTGAGCCTCACCTGCAATTAAGGATGCCACCCAATAATCTCTCATATAATAATAGTGAACGCCCGCCACTAAGGTGACTAGGCCAGCAACAGTCATTGAAAGTCTCCACTCTTTTTTAACTGCCATTCCTTCGTAAAAGAAGAACACTGTTGAAGCAACCATAGCAACTGAAACAATCCAGAAAGTTACGCCAACAAAGTCTCCATCTTGTAAAAAATGTTCCATGAAAAACTCCTT
>LURN01000032.1 GCA_001628405.1 Candidatus Thioglobus sp. REDSEA-S12_B1
ACTTGGGAGAAGGACTCCGGAGATGTAAGCTCATCCTCTGATCCGAGAGGAATCATTGAGGGCTACGATATTGACTTTTACTAATTAGGTTTGGCACTTAGGCCAAAAGAAGCTGTTTCGTCCGGCAATGATTCTGTCTTTTATAAGCCCTGAGCATTTTTTACATTCTTCACCAGATCTACCGTATACAAAGAGCTTTTGCTTAAAATAACCAATCTGCCTCACTTCATTGTAATAAGTGAAGTCTCGGAGTGTTGTGCCACCCATTTCAATCGCTTCACTTAATACCCTCTTTATTTCTTCACCTAATTTTCTGTATCGCTGTTTGCTAATTCTGCTAGAAGATCGAATGGGGTTGATGCCACTCCTGAAAAGCGACTCACTTGCATAAATATTTCCAACGCCAACAACAATATTCGAGTTCATAATAAAGTTTTTCACCGCAGCTTTTCTGCTTCTGCTCATGGTGAATAAATATTCTCCAAGAGCTTTTTCATCAAGGGGTTCAATGCCAAGACTCTTTATCAGTTTATGTTCTTCAGGGCGCTCATTTGTCCAAACAGCACAGCCAAAACGCCTGGGGTCATTTAAGCGAACCACTTTTTTGTTCTTAAGAATGAATTCAACATGATCATGTTTGTGGTATTTTGAATTTTTATCGAAGATCCCAATGCTTCCAGACATCCCAAGATGAAGAATTAAGGCACCGTTTTCGCAAGAAATTAGGATGTATTTTCCTCTTCTGTATATTTTCTTGATATCAGAATGAATGATGTTGCGAATCTTTTTTTCTTCGACTGGCCACCGAAGCTTTTTATTTCTGATATTCACCCCAGTGATCGAGGTTTTTTTTAAAGCAGATTCCAATGCCTTCTTAGTGACCTCAACTTCGGGTAACTCAGGCATTTTTTAGATTATGTTGAAGAAGAATGTTATTTGATTTTTGCTTCTTTGTAGAGGACATGCTTCCTGATTTTAGGATCAAACTTCTTTGTTTCCATTTTATCTGGGTGTTCTTTTTTATTTTTCGTGGTCGTGTAGTAATGACCCGTTTTTGCAGATGAGACCAGCTTAATTTTTTCTCTCATTACGCCCTCTCTCCAAAATCCTTGAGGTTTTCAAGTACATGATCGATGCCATGCTTATCGATGGTTCTTAGGCCTTTTTTAGACAAACGTAGCTTTATGAATCTGTTTTGGCTCTCTACCCAGATTCTGTGCGTATGAAGGTTCGGCAGAAACTTTCTTCTCGTCTTATTATGGGCATGGGAGACATTATTCCCACTTTTTGTTTTTTTGCCCGTTACTTGACACACTCTTGCCATTTTTGTTTCACCTCTTAGGTACTGATTTATTTTTAATTCAGGACGGCTTTTATACCAATAGCACAGACAGTTAGCAAGTATTTATAGACAATTTTAATATCAGTTTGGTAACACATATTCTTAAAAAGAATTAAACTAATGTTATGCAAGATAGTCCTAATAGAAAAATTATTGATCTAAAGGTTCTGGACAAAAGAATCGGCGATACTTTTGATATGCCAGATTACCAAACATCAGGCTCCGCTGGGATAGATTTACTTGCATGCTTAGATGAACCCTTGACGATCCAGCCTGGCGATACCGAGCTCATTCCAAGCGGTATTGCAGTCTATATAAGAGATCCGTCTCTGGCAGCTGTTTTGCTGCCCCGTTCTGGGCTTGGCCACAAGAAGGGCCTTGTTTTAGGAAATTTAGTCGGCTTGATTGACTCTGACTACCAGGGACAAGTTTTTATTTCATGCTGGAACAGAGGAAAAGAAAGTTGTGTGATTGAGCCTGGTATGCGATTGGCTCAAATGGTTTTTCTGCCAATTCAACAGGTCAACTTTAATTTGGTGGAGTCCTTTGAAGAATCAGATCGCGGAGAAGGCGGATTTGGACATACCGGCGAGGGTTGATATAAATCAAGCGCCGTATTTTTCTCTATAGGCCTCTATTTTTTCAACAAAAGCCTCAAGTTCACTGGAGCTATTTTTTACAAATGTGAGAATCTGATCCAAGTTGACAATGGAAATCACCGGCACACCAAGCTCTTTAGAAACCTCTTCAACCGCTGATAAATCTCCCCCACCTTTTTCTTGTCTATCAAGCGCTATGAGTATTCCTGAGATTTCAGCACTCGCCTGAGTGATCATCTTTGAAGCCTCTTTGATGGCGGTCCCAGCAGTGATTACATCATCAACGATGACCACTTTGCCAGACAATGAGGGGCCAACTATCTGTCCGCCCTCTCCATGATCTTTTTTCTCTTTTCGGTTGTAGACAAAGGGAACATTCTTTTCATGGTTGACAAAGAGACTCGAACTTAAGACTGATACAAGAGGAATCCCTTTATAAGCAGGACCAAAAAGCATGTCGTATTCGATATTGCTCCCCTCTAGGGCAGCAGCATAAAAGTCACCGATATTTTTTAAGGCTTTGCCTGTTGAGAAAAGACCCATATTAAAAAAATATGGACTGACTCTTCCAGATTTAAGCTCAAACTCTCCAAATTTGAGAGCGCCAATTTGAATCGCCAGTTGTATAAAGTTCTGTTTGTAGTTTTCCATTAACGTTAAACTAAGACTTGTATTCTGCTAAGCATCTCACAGAATGACCCGATAATGAAGATAAGCATTCAAGTTGGAGAAAAAGAGATAAAGATTATTACCTTAAATGTCAACGGCATCAGAGCAGCAAATAAAAAAGGCCTGTTTAATTGGCTCAGCGAAGAAAATGCCGATATTGTTTGTCTTCAAGAGGTCAGGGCCCAATTAGATGATATCCAAGGGGATGAGTATTGGCCAAATGGCTACCACTGTTTTCACAATCAAGCGGTTAAGAAGGGCTATAGCGGCGTTGCTATCTTTACAAAGGAAAAGCCAGAAAGTCTTATTGATACAATGGAATCAGAAGAGTTTGACCAGGAAGGCCGCTATATTGAGTGCTCGCTCAAGGAATTTAAAATTGCCTCAGCATATTTTCCATCAGGGTCTTCAGGCGACATAAGACAAGAGGCTAAATATCGCTTTTTAGATTTCTTTGAAAAGAAAATAGCTCAATATAATCAATCAAAAACTGCATTTATATTTTGCGGCGATATTAATATCGTTCACAAAGAGATTGACATTAAGAACTGGAAATCAAACCAAAAGAACTCTGGATGCTTGCCTGAAGAAAGGGCTTGGCTGGATAAAATTATTGACGAGCATGGATGCACAGATGCATTCAGGTCAATAAACACCAAGCCAGAAGAATATACTTGGTGGTCTAACAGGGGGAATGCCTATAATAACAATGTAGGCTGGAGGATTGACTATCAGTTTTACAATAAGTTTTTTCCTAAAGCACCGCTTAGATCTTCAATTTATAAAAAGGAAAGGTTTTCAGATCATGCTCCATTGATTATTGATTATGAATAGAGCGCTCTCAGAATACAGTGAAAAAGGGTTGGGTATCTATACCAGTTCTGAGTCTATCAGAATGGTTTTTTTAGGATTTTCAGCAGGCCTGCCCCACCCACTTTTGTTTGCAACACTGACGCTTTGGCTTGCTTCTGCAGAGGTAAGCATTTCTGAGATTACAATGTTTGGATGGGTTGGGATTATTTATGCCATTAAGTTTTTATGGGCCCCCATGCTTGATCGATTAAGATTGCCTGGGCTTACAAGCTTAATCGGGCAAAGAAGATCGTGGATGCTTCTTACACAAGCAATCATCCTGGTTGGACTGATTTATATGTCCTTTCTGCAGCCAGAGAGTGATCTTATTTTTTTGGCATATATGTCTATAATCGTCGCATTTGCATCGGCATCCCAGGATGTTGCAATTGATGCATATAGAATTGAGATAGCTGAAAGTAAATTTCAAGCAGTTCTGGGTGCTAGTTATCAACTTGGATATAGAATCTCAGCATTGACCTCTGGCGCTGGAGCTTTATATCTCGCCAGTTTTTATGATTGGAAATTAACGTATCAGATCATGTCTATGTTCATGTTGGTTGGCATCATGACAGTAATCATGATTCCAGAATCAACAAAACCCTTCGAGAAAAAGAATAATTCTGGATGGTTGAAAAAGACTCTAATAGAACCCTTCGCTGAATTTTTTAAAAGGAACGGTTATTGGTCTCTCTTTCTTCTTATGTTTATAGCAATATATCGAGTCAGTGACTTAATCATCGGGATTGCTGCAAATCCATTCTATGCAGATCTTGGGTTTAATCTTTCTGAGATTGCAACAGTGACAAAAGTTTTTGGGTTTACCATAACCATCATTGGCGCATTCATCGGCGGACTGAGTGTGGCTCGTTTTGGAATTAGTAAGTTACTGATTATTAGCAGCATCTTATTGACGGTCACCAACCTGTTTTTCTTATTTTTGAATAATGCAGGCCCCAGCCTACCTGCTTTGGTTTTAACAATAAGTGCAGATAACTTTGCATTGGGATTCTCGGGTACAGTTTTCATAGCATTCTTATCAAGCCTAACAAGTAGATATTTTACCGCCAGTCAATATGCTCTCTTTACATCCGTTATGTTTTTGCCCGGAATTACACTCAGCGGATTCTCTGGACAAATCATCGAGAGCAGTGGTTGGTCCACCCTCTTTATTTATTCAGCATTGCTTGGCATACCTTCGATTGCATGCTCACTTCTAATTGTCAAAAAAGGCTGGAAGGAACAATAGTCAGGCTTTAAAGATGAATGAATTTTCTGTTACAAATTGAGCAAGTGACTTCGGCGCATCTCCCATAAGAGCATTGAATGTGTCTGTTTTTTCCTCAATGCCACCTTCAGCAATGCCTTTAAATAGATCAATGACTGCATCCAGATGCCATTGATTTGTTAAAAACTGACCCAGCGTTTCTTTATATGCGGCCAAGGGAACGTCTACATAATCTACTTCTGTGCCAAGAACTTGGCTAAAGATTTCAGCAACCTCATAAAAAGATAAGATCTCAGGCCCAGTTATTTCGTGGTTCATCGATTCATGCCCATCTTCAGAAAGAACTTTAGCTAGAACTTTTCCCACATCAGTTGTGTCTATCATTCCGGTCTTACCTTCACCCATCGGCAGAAAGATTTTCCCCTGATCTTTTATTGTTCCAGCTGATGCAAGTAAGTTTTGCATGTAGAAATTGGGTTTAACCATGGTCCAGCTCAAACCGGACTGCTTAATATATTCCTCTGACTCAAGATGTAATTTTGGAATAGGACTCGTTGCATCGGGTGTTGCTTCAATCGAAGACATTTTTACAATTTTCTTAGCGCCCGATTGTTTAGCAGAGTCGACGAGTTGTTTTTCTAATTTGAGTTGACCCTCTGAATTTGGAAGCAATATCAGTACCGTATCAATTCCATCCATTGATTGTTCAACTGCCTCAACATTTTCAATTGATCCAATGATTACTTCAGCGCCTAGAGATTCTAGTTCTTGTTTCTTTGCCTCGTTTCTTATCAACACTCTAAATTTTTCTCCCATATCACTGAGAGATTTTGCTGTAGCAGAGCCAGTTTTCCCTGTAGCGCCTGTGACTAGTATCATTTCTTATTCTCCAAATTAAGTTTTGTTAAATAGAGGTCATGAAAATACGCGACCCCTGTTTCATATTTTTTACTTAGCGGTCCTTCATTATATATGCCTGCTTGAAGATTTTGCTGTATTTCTGGAATCAGCTTTTGATCTTCCAGGCTGACCTCTAATTGATATTTTCCCTCTTTATTTTCAAAATCCTCCGCGTCGACATCAGATGGGCGAAATAGATTATAGACGACCCTACACCATTTGGGTTTGAGAGGCTCAATTCTTTGGAAAACAATGCCTCTTCCATAGATATTGAAAATAAAATTTGGAAAGTGCCAGCCAAAGCTTCCAGGTTGATTGCTATTAGCTCGATCTGGCACAGAGTGAACACTATATTCATTCATATTCTCTAACTTATATTCTTGCCAAACTACATCACGATTGAGCTGAGGATGGACCAGGGGGATGTGATAACCTTCTTGATAATTATCAACATATGTTTTCCAGTTTGCATGAACATCAAACCTGAGCTCATTATGGAGAATCAAGTTGTCAGTAAAATAATTACTAACAATTTTTTCAAAGCCACCAAACCATTTATCTAGAGATTTGGATTCCTTATTAAGGTTTATAAAAATAAGACCAAAACGTTCGGCTACCGATATTTCAAAGAGAGAATGTCTGTCTTTTTCAAAATCATCATTCGCATAAAATTTTGGCGTGTCCATTAGCTTTCCATTGAGATCGTACTTCCAACCATGATAGGGACATATCATGTGCTTGCAGACACCCTCTTTATTTGAGATCACTTTGGCCGCTCTATGCCTGCAGACATTATGAAAAGCCTTTAGATTATTTGAATTATCTCTGACGATGATAATTGGATAGTTGATTAAATCAGTGGTTATATATGATCCAGAGGTTGTTAATTGATCTGATCTTCCGACCCAGAGCCACTCGTTTTTAAATATGCTTTCAGTCTCCTGATTGAAAACAGATGACGAGTGATAGAAGTCTGACGATAAAGTTTTTGTCCTGGACATAAAAATGATTTAAAACGATATTATGATCTGTAATCATATTAAATGAAATTAGATTAAGGACCACCCATTAAATTAGAAAGTAAAGTTGCATTAATTACAGGAGCCTCGACAGGAATTGGGGCAGGAATAGCAGCTGCATTTGCAAAAGAAGGCGCCAAGGTAGTTATAAACTATCCAAATGAAGAGGAAGAAGAAAACGCACAAAGTGTTTTAAGCGAGATTTCTAAATATTCAGATTCATCGACTATTTTAAAAGCAGACGTTTCTAATTCAGCAGAAGTTTCAAAAATGGTTCAATCTGTAACTGATCAATATAAGAGAATTGATATCCTTGTTAATAATGCTGGTATCGCTACCAGTGCCCCAATACATGAAATGACAGATGAGATGTGGGATGAATTAATTTCAATCCATCTAAATGGAACCTTCTATGCGACAAGAGAGTGTTTGAAGGTAATGTATGAACAAGAATATGGGAGAATAATTAATACAGCATCGCAATTGGCATACAAAGGCAGTGCAGGTTTTTCACATTACACCGCAGCTAAAGGTGCAATCATATCATTTACCAGATCACTCTCTCTTGAAATTGGAAAAATGAATATTAGAGCTAATTGTGTAGCACCGGGCGCTACAATGACAAGAATGCTATCAGAAGTACCGACTGAGATTCTAGATGGCATCAAAGCGTCCATACCTAAAGGAACAATTGCAAACATAGAGGAAATAGTTCCAGCATATGTGTTTCTAGCCTCTGAAGATGGTGATCATTTTGTAGGACAAACGATTAGCCCAAATGGCGGAGATCATTTCTTATAGAACATAATATTTTGTAAATCTGTTCTAATATTATAAAATCGTATATATAGAGATCATGAAGTATTTAAATGTCAATATGTATGCTAGATGATAATAAGAAGTAATAAGGTTACTCCAGAGTTCCTCGATACACTAAAGATTAAGGATAAGGCCTATTTTATATCAATTGAGGATTACAAAGGTTTTAGAATTAAGGTAAACCCTTCAGGTAGGATAAGTTTTGTAACCTACGCACGAATTAAAGGCGGCGGCAAACCTAGAACTATAACTCATGGTTCAAAAAATAAACTCCCATTCCCAGTGGCAATTGATTTACATATTCAATCAATTGATCTCTTAAATAAAGGCATTGATCCTAACCTTCTAAAGAAAACAAAAAGAGACCAATTGTATGGTTCTATAAAGTTTATTGATCTTGCAAATGAATATATCTCCAGTAAAAAATTATCAGGCGAACATTCTGATCAACACTCTGACCACAATTCTAAATACTTGATTGCAACAAAACTTAAGGCATTTCATGAAGACAATATTGAAAATATTACTATAGAGAAATTAGAATCATGGTTTAGGAACAATAAGCACACACCAGCAGCATCTAAGAATGCATTGATGCTATTATCTAAAATATTCAAATATGCAACAGCAACTGGTTTTTATCATTTACAAAATAATCCTGTAAGTGAATTGAAAGATTCGCTTTTCATAGGCAATCAAAAAACATCTAAAAAACAGTTAGATCTAGAGAGTGAGTATTCAGAATATCTATACAATCTATGCGACCCTATGAGCGAATACAGTTTAAACCCAATTACTAGGAATATTATTTATTTGATGACTATCACAGGATTAAAAAAGAATGACATATTAAATTTAAAAAAGGATCAAATAATTGAAAATAGTCATATAAATATTAATAGAAGAAAAAGCTTCATTCAGATAGTTCCAATTACAAATGACATACAATCCATTTTAGATCATACAAATGAATATCTAAGTTCAGAAACTAAATCATTCAATAGCGACTTTATTTTTTACAACCCAAGAACAAAGAAACCAATAACAAACTTAAGAAAGTCTTTTTCAAAGATCTCCTCATCTTTTGAGTGGAATGTATACCCTGAATCTATAAGAAAAAGTTTTGCTAATATTTGTGACCAAGTTGCAATTCCAAGAAAGCATTATTACCAACTCTTGGGTATCAGGGAAAGTTATGTTCCACATAGTGATGGAATTCTTGAGCATGAACAAATCAAAAATTTAAGGGATTCATTATCCTGCGTTCAGGATGAAATTAATAACAAATGTCCTTTGATTGTCCCTGGAAGATATAGCAGAATATCTGATCTATTATATCCGTAATATAAGTATGCTATATATTATAT
>LURN01000033.1 GCA_001628405.1 Candidatus Thioglobus sp. REDSEA-S12_B1
CTATTCCCAAGCCACGAAAACTTTCTGCACTGGTTCGATTCGCCTTATCGAAAGATGACTTATAGATAAAATTAATATCAAGCTCACCACAAACTTTTTTTAGATAGCTTGCACTCTCAATTGCCAAGGCCTCTGACTCGATAACACATGGACCTGCAATTAAAAAAAATGGGTGCTCTATCCCTGCTTGAAAATCTAGTAAATTCATGAACTTTGCTCATTACATAAATATATACGTAAATTATATTCGTTTAAAATAGGCGTAGTTACAAATTCCATAGAACCATGGCACAAAAAACACCTGACATTCTTAAAAAAATTGTTGCTAGGAAGCATGAAGAAATTTCAGAATCAATCAAGAGAGTTCCATTAGAGAGAATGATTGAGCTGTCTGCCAATGCAGATAGCCCAAGGGGATTCTATAAAGCCCTTAAAATTAAAGTCGATAATCGCGAAAGCGGAGTTATTGCTGAAATTAAAAAAGCCTCACCCAGCAAAGGGATCTTGAGAGAGGACTTTGAACCTGTTGAAATTGCTCAAAGTTATGAGTCAGGAGGAGCTAGTTGCCTTTCAATCTTAACTGACCGCGATTTTTTTCAAGGTGATCCACTCTATTTAATAAAAGCGAGAGCGGCTGTTTCAATTCCTGTAATTCGAAAAGATTTTATTATTCATCCTTATCAAGTCTATGAGTCTAGGGCTATCGGTGCAGATTGTATTTTATTAATAGCATCTTGTCTTGATGATAATGAACTGAAAAATTTAAGCGATATAGCCACTTCACTGGGCATGGATTCACTTATTGAGGTGCATGATTATGAAGAGATGAAACGCGCACTGAAACTGGACCTGCCTTTACTTGGAATAAACAATAGGAATCTTCGGAATTTTGAAGTCACTCTTCAAACAACCATTGACTTACTGTCTCAAATTAGCGATGATAAACTAGTAATTACCGAATCAGGCATCAAAAATAAACAGGATGTCGAGTTAATGCATCGACACAATGTGTTTAGTTTTTTAATTGGAGAAGCTTTCATGAGAGAGAGCAATCCTGGGCAAAAACTTAAGGAGTTTTTTGAATGAATATATCTGTAAATTGGGTTGATGGAATGCTTATGGTGGGCAAGTCTCACAGTGGTCACAGCATAACAATGGATGGACCTCCTGAGATTGGGGGAGAAAACCTTGGTGTTCGACCAATGGAAATGCTTTTATTGGGTGTTGCTGGTTGCACTATGATTGATGTTGTTAGCACTCTTAAAAAAATGCGTCAAGATCTTACCCAGTGCGAAACCAAAGTTAATGCTGAAAGGGCCAATGACCATCCAAAAGTATTTACTGATATTCATATTCAATTTGTCATAAAGGGTAAGGATTTAGATCAAAATAAAGTTGAAAAAGCTATAACTTTATCAGCCGAAAAGTACTGCTCGGCCTCAATAATGCTCGGTAAAACTGCATCCATTACTCACGACTTTGAAATCGTTGAATAATATTTAAGAAAACCTTAGTTTCTAAAATACTCACCCAATATATTTGCAGTATAATATGCCTTCTTCGGAGAGGTGGCCGAGTGGCTGAAGGCGCTCCCCTGCTAAGGGAGTATAGGCTTTAACTCCTATCGAGGGTTCGAATCCCTCTCTCTCCGCCATTTTTTCTTATGTCTAAACAACTCCTAATCTTCATCTAACCTTCACACCTTATTTTTATAATTGAGTGATGGAAAATATAAAAGCAATTCATTGGTTTCGTCAAGATCTTAGAATAGCTGATAATCCAGCTCTATTCGAGGCCTCAAAACATGCAGAAGTTCTTCCGATTTACATTCTAGATGATCAAAATTCTGGTGAATTTTCTATGGGTGAGGCTAGTCGCTTTTGGCTTCATAACTCTCTTGATGATTTATATAAAAACTTAAATCAAAATTTATCTCTCTATAAAGGAGATCCTCTGGAAACTTTATTAGATATTATTAATCGATTCAAAATTGATGAAGTATATTGGAATCGCTGTTATGAACCTTGGCGTATCAAGAGAGATACACAAATTAAATCTAAACTTGAATCAAAAGGAGTTTTGGTAAAAACATTTAATGGATCCTTACTCTGGGAACCCTGGACAATAAAAAAAGATGATGGATCCCCTTATAAAGTTTTTACGCCATTTTATCGAAAGGGCTGCTTAAATTCTAAAGAGCCAAGAATACCTCTACCTAATGCCGATATTTCTAATTATTTGAGTGATAAAAATCATTCTCTTGAACTAAGTGAGCTATCACTAATTCCTTCCGTTAGATGGGACATCCCAATGCATTCGTTTTGGAATATTGGTGAGGCTGGAGCCTATAAAAGACTTTCCGATTTTATTAATAAAGGCATACAGCATTACAAAGAGGGTAGAAATTTCCCATCGAAACCATTTGTTTCCAGAATATCGCCTCATATTCATTTTGGCGAGCTTTCCCCTAACCAAGCCTGGTATTTAGCTAAAAATCAAGGGAGTAATAAAAATATTGATCATTTCCTGAGCGAGCTAGGTTGGCGAGAGTTTTCATACAGTCAGCTTTATTTCAATCCTAATCTCCCAAGAAAAAATCTTCAAACGAAGTTTGATCAATTCCCATGGGAAAATAATTTGGATAATTTAATTGCCTGGCAAAAGGGTAAAACTGGTGTTCCAATGGTTGATGCAGGAATGAGAGAGTTATGGCAAACTGGTTCTATGCATAATCGAGTCAGAATGATTGTTGGATCATTTCTTGTCAAAAATCTTCTCTTAAATTGGCATCATGGTGAGCGTTGGTTTTGGAACTGCTTAGTCGATGCTGATCTTGCAAGTAATAGTGCAAGCTGGCAATGGGTAGCTGGTTGTGGAGCCGATGCAGCCCCATATTTTAGGATATTTAATCCTGTAACCCAGGGAGAGAAATTTGATCCAGATGGCGAATATATTAAAAAATATATTCCTGAGTTAAGTAATCTACCTATTAAATACCTATATAGCCCGTGGGAGGCTCCGAAAGAAGTATTAACTGAGGCAAATATTGTTTTAGGTAAGGATTACCCGAAACCCATTGTAGAACTCAAAGCTTCCAGAGAAAGAGCGCTTGAGGCATTTAAGTCTTTAAAAAAAGAAGAAGCTTAGAATGTATTTCTATGACTTACTTCGTGCCAAAAATTTTATCCCCAGCATCACCTAACCCAGGCAATATATAACCATTGTCATTAAGTGAATCATCAATCGCTGCAATAAATAGTTCTACATCAGGGTGGAGTTTAGTAACTCTGTCAAGTCCTTCTGGTGAGGCAACTAAGAACAAACCGATTATTTTCTTGCATCCTTTTTGCTTCAATAGGTCAATTGTTGCTAATAGCGTTCCACCTGTAGCCAACATAGGATCAATGATTAATGCAGTTCTTTTATCAATATCGGTAATTACTTTATCAAAATAGGCAACCGGATTAAGTGTTTCCTCATCCCTGTAAAGGCCTACAACGCTTACTTTAGCATTGGGAACTAGGGTTAAAACACCATCAAGCATCCCAAGACCTGCTCTTAGAATAGGAACAACAGAAAGTTTTTTACCGCTGAGCATTTGAGTATCGATTGGCTCTCCTTGCCAACCGATAACCTCTCTGTTTTCAACAGGTAAGTCTCTAGTTGCCTCATAAGTCAGAAGACTCGCAACCTCATTAGCGAGCTCACGAAATTGTTTTGTACTAATACCTTGTTGCCTCATTAGGGCAATCTTATGAGCTACTAATGGATGGTTTATTGCATTGAGAGGCATCGTGACTCCTAAAAGTTAATCTTAATTAATTTTGATTTTACATGTTAATACAAAATGTAATATTATTCTAAAACTCTTAGTTAAATAATAAGTATGATTTAACTTTTAAGTCAAAAAAATTTGAAATGAAATTTGGAATTTTAGGTGAAGCAAAAATTGCAAGAGAGCACGTTGTGCCTGCAATTCTGAATGCTGGACATGAGGTTACCCATGTAGGAAGAAGAGACCCTGGGAAAGTGGCTCTTCCTGAGATCTATGGTGATGCTATAGAGACTGATTATGAGAGTCTTATTAAAGATCCATCGGTTGATGCAATCTACAATCCACTTCCAAATCATCTTCATGTTCCCTACTCAATTGAAGCCCTTAAAAACAATAAACATGTGCTTTGTGAAAAACCAGTTGCCCTTAATCTAGAAGAATTATCTAAGCTGCAAAAGGCCGCCGAGGAAAGTGAAGCATTTTTCTATGAAGCGTTTATGGTAAGAAGCCACCCTCAATGGCACTGGCTTCAAAATCTTGATATCGGTAATTATCAGTCATGCCACTTTATCTTTAGCTACCCGCAACAGCCTGAGGGCAATGTTCGAAATTTAATAAAGTATGGCGGAGGCCCATTATTTGATATTGGTTGCTATGCTATATTGTCAGGTTGTATGCTTTTTAAAGGTGAACCAACTGTGCTTTCTGCAGTCGCAGTTATGTGTGATAAGTATGAGACCGAAAAACAGGTTGATGCAACCCTAAGATGGCCAGATGGAGAAACCCTAAGCTTTACTGTGTCAGCTAATGCAGCACTATGTCAAGCCTTCACCGTATTGGGATCTAATGGATGGGCTAAACTAAGTGTTCCAGTAAACCCTCCAGAAAAAACATCTGCCTATTGGTCTAATGGAGGACTCCAAGAAGGAATTAAAGTTGAATTTCCTGCATGTAATCATTACCAGCTCATGGTGGAAGATTTTGTTGCCAGTTCATTAGCTGGAGATGACTCAGATTTTGTATTCTCAAGAAGAGTGACAAAGGCGATTAACGATATTCAAAAAATTGCTGGCCTAGCAGTCTAAAAAATTTACCTAGAATTGAAAAGATTAAGAGTCGATATTACATTATTAAAACTGCTACATGGTATCTTATAACGCTATGAAAACTGACACTCCATTTGTAATTGCAGGGCGAACTTTTAACTCTAGACTTCTCGTTGGTTCTGGGAAATATAAAGACCTTGAAGAAACAAGACTTGCGACTGAAAATTCCGGTTCTGAGATTATTACTGTAGCTATTCGAAGAACCAATATTGGACAAAATGCTAATGAAGAGAGTCTTCTTGATGTGATTTCGCCAGAAGAATATACAATCCTTCCTAACACTGCTGGTTGCTACAATGCAAAAGATGCTGTTAGGACCTGCCTTCTTGCCAGAGAATTACTAGATGGTCATAATCTAGTTAAACTAGAAGTTCTAGGAGATGACAAAACACTATATCCAAATATTGTTGAAACTCTTGAAGCAGCTAAAATTTTAATAAATGAAGATTTCGATGTCATGGTCTATACATCAGATGATCCAATAGTTGCAAAAGAGCTCGAAGAGATTGGCTGTTGTGCAATCATGCCTCTTGGATCTCTGATTGGTTCTGGACAAGGTATCTCTAACCCCTTTAATATTAAATTAATAAAAGATAACTCCAATGTACCAGTTCTAGTAGATGCTGGTGTTGGCTGTGCAAGTGACGCAGCTAAAGCAATGGAGTTAGGGTGCGATGGCGTTTTAATGAATTCAGCCATTGCAAATGCAGATGACCCAGTGCTAATGGCAAGTGCAATGAAACATGCCATTATTGCTGGAAGAGAGTCTTACCTGGCTGGTAGGATGATGAAAAAAGCCTTTGCCAGCGCAACATCACCAATGGAAAACCTTATCTAGAAAATAATCCAATGAATTTTTCAAACAAAATAAGTGATCTGAAAAAAAGTCACTTGTTGCGTTCAAGAAAAATTACCCAAAGCGCCCAGGGCACCGAAATGAAAATTGACAATCAAGATGTCGTTAATTTTTGTTCTAATGATTACCTATCCCTAGCAAACCATCCAAAGATTAAAGAGGCTCTCATCAAAGGTGTTGAGAAATATGGAGCTGGCTCAGGAGCCTCTCACCTAGTCAGTGGGCATTCGGAGTCTCACAAATTACTAGAGGAGTCTTTGGCTGAATTCACCGGACAACAGAGTGCCCTTCTATTTTCATCCGGCTACAGTGCAAATCTTGGAGTTTTTTCTGCACTTCGAGACGAGATTAATTGGTCTCTTCAGGATAAATTGAATCATGCATCATTGATTGATGGAAGTCGATTAATTGGTCTTCCGGTTCAACGCTACCTGCATAACAATATTGAATCTCTTGAAAAAAAAATAAGCAAGCAAACTGGACCTGGTCTTGTTGTTACAGACAATGTTTTTAGTATGGATGGAGATAAGGCAAATGTCTCAGGGATTGCTGAGATTATTAAAAAAACGAATGCTATTTTTATGCAAGATGATGCGCATGGATTTGGTATTTTTGACCCAATCATTCCTCATCAATCTATCTATATGGCAACGCTTGGAAAGTCTGCAGGAGTAATGGGAGCTTTTGTAGCTGGAGATGATGATTTTATAGAATTTTTAATTCAAAAATCTAGGCCATACACCTACACTACTGCTCTTCCGCCCAGTCTATGCAGTGCAATCCAAGAGAGCCTAAAACTCATTAAAGAGGGAGAGCAAAAAGAAAAACTATTTAATAATATTAAACATTTTAGGACTGTGGCTGGTCAGTTTGGACTTAATTTTGAAGAATCAAATAGTGCAATTCAGCCTCTCATAATTGGCTCTAGTTCTAAGGCTTTAAAAATTAGTAAATGCTTGTTTGAGAGAGGGTTTTTTGTCAATGCAATTCGCCCACCAACCGTCCCACCCAAGACTGCAAGACTTCGATTTACCCTTTCAGCCAACCATACAAAAGATCAAATAGAAACCCTACTTCAAAAGGTAAATGATGCTATGGCATAGTACAATCGGGAACGGGCCAAACCTTGTGTTACTTCATGGATGGGCGTTCAATAGCGATATTTTTTTAGAGCTTGTCAATAGATACAAAAAAGACTATCGCGTTACCATAATCGACCTCCCTGGGCACGGAAGAAGTAAAGACTTAGATGGTGGAATTGAAAATTGGTGCAACGAAATAATCAAGCTCATTCCAGAAAAATCTATTCTTTTGGGGTGGTCATTAGGAGGATTGCTGTCTATATACATAGCGAATAAAATTAAACTTCGCGAATTAATTTTAGTTGCTGCAAGCCCATGTTTAGTTAACAATGACAACTGGAGTTTTGGAATAAAGGGTGAAGTATTTAACCAATTTTCAGATAATTTGAAAATTGATAGCACTAAAGCACTTAAGCGCTTTGTAAGCCTTCAGACTAAAAATAAATCTCAAATCAAAGAATTACATAAATCAATTCAACAATATCCAGCCTCTCAAAGTGCATTAAATAATGGCTTAGATATAATTGTTAACTCAGATCTTAGACAACTTTATAGAGATATTACAACCCCTAAAAAATGCATTCTGGGAAATCTTGATACGCTTGTTCCAGCAAAAATTCAAGATTGGTTTGAAGATGCTGGCGCCGAAACTGATCTTCTAAATACTGGACATCTTCCATTTCTTGAAGACAACTTCAAAATCTAATTTTGACTGAGATAAGCTTATCTATCAATACTAATAGATAAATGGTTTTGGGTATAATTTAATTAAATAATCTCACTATTAAAAAAATGACTGCATCAGTAGGCGTTATCATGGGCTCAAAATCAGATTGGCCCACAATGAAACATGCCACAGAAATTCTTGAAAAACTAGGAGTTTCCTATGAAGTAAAAGTTGTTTCAGCTCATCGAACTCCCGATTTAATGTTTGAATATGCTGAAACTGCAGAGGAAAGAGGACTTGAAGTCATTATTGCTGGTGCTGGAGGCTCAGCCCATTTGCCCGGAATGGTTGCCTCGAAAACAATTGTTCCAGTTCTAGGTGTTCCTGTTCAATCCAAAGCTTTAAGCGGCCAAGACTCTTTATTATCAATTGTGCAAATGCCGGCAGGTATTCCTGTTGGAACCCTTGCTATTGGAGAGTCTGGTGCAAAAAATGCTGGCATTTTGGCCGCCCAAATTGTTGGCCACCATGATGCCTCTGTTAAAGAAAGAGTTCGTAAATTTAGATTAGATCAAACTCAAGACGTATTAAATAATCCAAATCCGAAAAAGTAAATTATGAAAATTGGTGTTCTTGGTGCTGGTCAATTAGGCAGAATGCTTGCATTATCTGCTTATCCTTTGGGACATCAAATGAGATTTTTAGCATCATCTGAAGAGGACCCCTCCTCACTTCTTGGAAAGACATATATTTATGACAACCCAGAAACCATAAATAAATTCTTTGAAGACTCAGATGTCATCACCTATGAAAGTGAGAATACTGACGTAGAAATTTTAAATGAAATTGGCAAAACTACTAAAGTTTATCCTGGGCGTGAATCCTTACAATATACCCAGCATAGAGGCAGAGAGAAAGCCTTACTTGATAAATTAAATATTCCTTGTGCCCCATACAAACTAGTCAGCTCACTCTCAGATCTAAAGCGCGCCATAAGTAGTATTGGCCTTCCTGCTATTCTAAAAACTACCAAAGATGGATATGATGGCAAAGGTCAATTCTTAATTCAATCAGAATTACAAATTGATGAAGCATGGGAAGCAATGTCTGGTGCCGAGTCTATTCTGGAAGGATTTGTTAATTTTAAAAGAGAGCTGTCACTCATTGCAGTTAGAGGAATTGATGGCAATCTTAAATATTACCCCCTTGTTGAAAATTCTCACCACGACGGCATTTTAAGATTGACAATCGCTCCAGCTCAAAATGTTTCAATGTCTCTTCAAAAAAAAGCAGAAAGTTATATGAACTCGTTATTAACTGCAATGAATCATGTTGGTGTCTTAACTATAGAACTATTTGAGTTAGATGACGAATTAATTGTCAACGAAATAGCCCCGAGAGTTCATAATTCAGGTCACTGGACAATTGAAGGATCGAATACTTCTCAATTCGAAAATCATATTAGGGCAATTACTAACAGTCCACTTGGTGATACATCAGCTAAACATCAATTCAATGCAATGATTAATATTATCAGTAAATACGGGTCTACTAATAAAGCCCTTGAAATTAAAAACGCCCATCTGCATTTATATGATAAAACCGAGCGAGAAAACAGAAAATTGGGTCATATAACAATTACCTCTGACTCCTTAGAAGAATTGCAGAGTTCTATTAAAAATTTGAATGAATACCTTCCCTAATCTTCATTGAGGTCTAGAAGACTGCCATGTCTCTCCAACTCTTCATGATAAAACTGTTCAGCAAGCTTTTCTTCAAAATGATAGGCAGATAGCTCACTAACTTCTACTTCCGCTAGAAACTGGCAAACATGAATCATTTCATGGCACATGGTAATAATAAATTGCCTCTTGTTCAGTGATTCTTCAATTTCTATAAAAAATTTTCCATCGCCCTCATAATCCGTCCACGCAAGTGCGCCATCAACCTTATGAATGGTAAGATCTATTGTAGGAAGATTGTTTTTAGGAAACAGACCATTGCAGCAAAAATTAAACAAATGTCTCGAGAGCTCTATTTGTTCTTTGTTGCCTCCATGGATATAAAGCATAGATTAATAAAATATTTGTTAAAAATGCTTATCTAGATAGTTAATAATATCATTGGATTCATATAACCAACTTACTTCTCCAGCGGAATCAATCCTAAGACAGGGGACCTGGACTTTACCTCCATTGAGCTCAAGTTCCTCTCTGAATCTGCCATTTTGAGCATTACGAGTCTCTATATTAAGGTTTAATCTCTTGACTGCTCTTCGAGTTTTGATACAGAAAGGACAGGCATAAAATTCATAGAGCTTAAGTGACTCAGTTTTTATGTTAACCAAGTTTTGTTGATTAGAATCTCTTTTAACAATTGAGGGTTTAATCGCCCAGTCAAGAAAAATAAGGATTCTCCCTGCGCCCTCTCTAAATAGTTTTAGAAGTAGCCTCATAAATTTTGCTTATACGCAATCATGGTGTTTTCAAGCAATGTCGCTATCGTCATTGGCCCAACGCCGCCCGGAACTGGGGTTATTGCCCCAGCTATATCTTTAATAGCTTCATAATCGACATCTCCGACAAGTGAGCCATCTTCCAGTCGGTTGATACCCACATCAATCACGACTGCCCCCTCCTTAATCCACTCACCTTTGACCATTTTAGGTATGCCTACGCCAACAACAACAATATCAGCCTGTCTTACTTTCTCTGGGAGATTCTTCGTTCTACTATTACAAATCGTAACAGTACCTCTGGCATTTAAAAGCTCCATTGCCATTGGCCTTCCAACAATATTAGAGGCACCAACAACAACACAATTCATTCCTTCAATCTTGCAATCAATTGACTCTAACATTGTCATGACGCCTTTTGGAGTGCAGGGTCTCAAATGAGATTTATTCTGCATTAATTTACCAATATTCTCACTATGGAACCCATCAACATCTTTTAGGGGAGAAATATGCTCAATCACTTTATTTGCATTAATATGTTTGGGGAGAGGAAGCTGAACCAGAATGCCATCAATGTGCGGATTATTATTTAACCTTTCAACCTCTTCTAACAACTGCTCTTCGGTAATATTTTCTGACTTAATAATTTTGTCAGAAAAAAATCCAGCCTGTTTACATGCTAGTTCTTTATTTCGAACATAAACAGCTGAGGCTGGGTCCTCACCAACAAGGATGACTGCAAGACCTGGTGGACGCTCAAAAGTAGATACTTCGTCAGCAATCTTCGATCTTAAATTTTTAGCTATTTCTTTACCATCAATAATATTCATTTTTGAAATTCCTTTTTTACTTTTTTTAAATCACTAACTGTATCGACACCATAGCCTGTTGAGGCATTAGCAAGTTCAACATGAATGTCAAAACCATTCGCTAGAAAAGTTAACTGCTCTAGTTTTTCAGCAACCTCAAGGTCAGACTTAGTCATCATGGCATACTCTTTCAAGAAGCCTGCTCTATAGGCATACAAACCTACATGCCTATAGCAGAGATCTAAATCAACTTCCCTATTAGAACGAAATGCTGGCACAGGAGATCTAGAGAAATATAATGCTTTACCGCGCGAATTATATACAACTTTGACACAATTCTCGTCAAAGTATTCCTCACTAGACTTAATTTTTTCACACAAGGTTGCAACGCTCATTCCAGAGCTTGCTAAGTTTGAGGCGACCTGATTGAGCGCACTAGGAGCCATCATTGGCTCATCGCCCTGCAAATTCACTATGATTTCATGATCCTCAAAATTCAAATCTGAGATAACTTGTGATAAACGCGAGGTACCTGAAGTATGCTTCTGATCAGTCATACAAACCTCAGCACCAAAATCTAATGCAACTTTCCTTATTCTCTCATCATCTGTTGCAATAATCACTCTTTTAGCGTTGCTATCAATTGCTCTTAAGTAGGTATTCTCGATAAGAGTTTTTCCATCAATATCCATTAACAGTTTCGCCGGTAAACGACTGGAAGCATATCTGGCAGGAATAATAATGGAAAAACCCATTATTTTTTTGATTCTATTTTTCTAGCTTCTTCAACAAGAAGGATCGGAATGCCATCGATAATTGGATAAGCCAACATGCTTTTCTCACAAACTAGCTCCTCGCCAACAAGCTCTAAAGGCGCTTTACTTTGTGGACAAACTAACATTTTTAATAAATCATTATCAATCACAACTTTAACTCCAATTGAAGATAAAAATCAGATTCAATTTTAGCAGTTACATCCAAGTACCACATTTGGTTAGATGCGAATGGGGTACATTTTACACAATCCTTAGAAGTCATTATGATTGGATATTCATTAGGAAAAATCAAATCTTTTTCTTCAAACTGGTAATGGTCAGGAAATGATTTAGAAATAACCTCAACTCCAAAACTTTCCAGAAGTGAAAAGAAATTATTTGGCTTTCCTATTCCTGCAACAGCATTACATGTTTTTCCTTTAAAGAAGCTAAGGTCTTTCTTTTCATTTGTCAGCATATTTATAAATCCCTTGGCTTCTAATTGACTTGAGATTTCTCCATCTGAAGATGAACCATTATTGATTATGAAATCAACCGAATTTAGTCTTTTTTTTGAGTCTCTTAGGGGTCCAGAAGGAAGAAATAAACCATTTCCAAATCTGTCCTTTCCATCAATTACTACAATCTCAATTTGACGCCCCATAGAATAATGCTGAAGACCATCATCACTAATAATAATGTCCAGTGAATATTTACGATTTAAAAACTCAACCGCCTTTGACCTTTTTTTGGATATTGCGACTGCTGCCTTAGTTTGCTGTTTAATTAATAAGGGTTCATCCCCACACTCAATTGGACTACTTGATGAGATTACCTCCATTGACTCTTGGGTATAGTTACCCCCGTAACCTCTGGAAACAACCCCTACTTTTTTATTTTTTGACTCAAAATAATTAACAATTGAAATCACAATCGGAGTTTTCCCTGTTCCTCCTGCAGTTATATTCCCAACTACAACTATTGGAACCTTAGATTGATTCACTTTAAGAACACTAGACTTATACAACCAGAAGTGTATTCTAGAAACAATAAAAAAAACAAAAGATAAAGGAAGCAGCAAAAAGTTGAAAATACCAAACCTGCTATGATTAATCGAACTAAAACTGCCCAACATTTTGATAACTTTAATTACTTTAAAAACATTTATTATGACAAAATATTCCGAGCATGAGTGTTGAATTTAATATTTCTAATCAATATTTAAGATCAAACCGAAAAAAAGGTTTTGTTTCTTTCATTTCTGGCGTTTCAATGGTTGGCCTCATTCTGGCAGTAATGTCCTTGATTACAGTCTTGTCTGTCATGAATGGCTTTCACGAAGAGTTGACAAATAGAATTCTGAAGACTATTTCTCACTCCTATATAACTGGACCTGACGATACACTTGAAAACTGGGATGAACTTCAGAACAAAATTAATTCTCAAGAACGCATAATTGCGTCTTCCCCATTCGTTGAAGATTTTGCATTAATGACCTCAAAAAACAACTCACAAGGAGTTAGTGTTAGAGGCATACTTATTGATCAGGAACCGTCAACATCAGCCTTGTTAGATGATATCAAATATGGGTCACTTAATCTAAGTGAGGATGATTCATCAGCTCTCATTGGAGTTGGCTTAGCAACCCTTATGGGTGTTGGAGTTGGTGACCAAATTACCCTTATCGCTCCTGCTCGAAATGCGCTTGGAATCTTGGTACCACAATCTCAAAGCTTTTTAGTCGGTGGTATATTTAATGCTGGACTCAATGACTATAACAACGGGTTGGTTTTTATACACCTCTATGATGCTCAGGATTTATTTACCTTAGGAAATAAAATTTCTGGAATCCGACTCAAAGTTGATAACCTATTTGATGCAGATACAATCACAAGAAATGTCATCGACTCTCTAGGAGATGGTTACTATGGGTTAGATTGGATGCAACAACAAAGGCACTTTATTAGAGCATTAAATCTTGAAAAGCAAATGATTGCGATTATCCTTTCATTGATTATTGCTGTAGCTGCTTTTAATATTGTCTCGATGATGGTTATGGTGGTCACCGATAAAAAGTCTGATATTGCAATTCTAAGAACCCTTGGCATGACGCCAAAAAGAATCGTTAAAATTTTTTATTATCAAGGAGTTAGTATTGGCTTGATAGGAATTAGTTTTGGTACTATTCTTGGACTACTTCTTGCAGCTAACATCGAGTCGGTTATCTCAGGAATTGAAAGCATTATTGGTTTTCAATTTTTCCCTAAGGACGTCTTTTACATTAATCGCTTTCCTTCAAAAATTTTACCAAGTGATGTCATTAGCATTATTTTAGGCTCTTTATTTCTAGTGATTATTGCAGCAATTTATCCAGCAAAGCGTGCAGGCAGAATCAATATTTCTGAGGTTCTTAGACATGAGTAATATCGTTGAATGTCGCTCTTTAGGTTTTAATTATGGCAAGGGTAATTCTAAAACTAGTGTCTTGAAGAATTTAAATTTTCAAATTAAATCCAATGAAAAAATAGCGATTATTGGTCAATCTGGCTGCGGAAAATCAACCCTTCTCAATCTTTTAGCTGGACTTGATATTCCCTCTGAAGGTGAAGTGCTTGTTGATAATACAAACATTTCAACACTTCCAGAGCACAAGAGGACTGAGCTTCGTGCAAGAAACCTTGGATTTGTTTATCAATTTCACCATTTACTAAAAGATTTTTCATCAATCTATAATACGGCATTGCCTCTATTAATTAGTGGTGTTGATACAAATCAAGCAATGACAAAGGCTCAGGAAATATTAAAAAAAGTAGGACTTGAAAATAGAACTAATCATAAACCTTCTGAATTATCAGGTGGTGAAAGACAGAGAGTTGCAATTGCTAGAGCAATGATTACTGAGCCTGCCTGTCTTATGGCTGATGAACCAACTGGGAATCTAGACGCAACAAATGCAAGAGAGGTTTTAGACTTGATAATTGAACTTAATAAAAATAGAGATACTGCCCTCTTAATTGTTACGCACGATTTATCTATTGCAAATAAGATGGAAAGAAAGTTTGATTTAACCAATGGATTCCTCGTTGAAAAATAAAGTAATTCTAGTCATTATTGATGGCCTAAAGTATCAAACTGCAATTGAACAGTGTGGCTTTTTAGAGGCTCTTGTAGAGTCAAAGCAGGCACGAAGAATGAAAATGATTGCAGTTTTGCCTACCCTTTCTGCACCAATCTATGAAACACTTCATACAGGGCTCGAACCCTTGGAGCATGGCATCACATCTAATGACAATCTTCGTGAATCTAAATTTGAAAACATCTTTACAATTGCTAAGGCTAGCGGTCTAGTAACTGCTGCTACTGCACACTCCTTTTTTTCCACCTTGTACAATGAAGACCCCTATATTCCAATAAGAGATCAAGAGGTTAATGATCCTGATAAAGCAATACAGCATGGACGTTTTTATTCAGAGAATGGCTATACAGCGTTTAATATTGCCCTGCCCTCAGATCATGATTTAATGAATCAAGCAAGCATGTTGGTTACTCGATATGAGCCTCACTATCTCATGATTCACTCCTGCAGTTGTGATTCCATTGGTCACAAATTTGGTGGAAACTCACTTGAATACTCAAAGCAGGCATGGCAGGTCAATGACCAATTAGCTCAACATATTCCTTTTTGGATTGAGAAAGGCTACCGAATTTTAATTACATCAGACCATGGATTTACGGACTCTGGTAATCATGGTGGTAGCAGTGAAATTGAAAGATGGACTCCTTATTATGACATTGGTCATCCAATTCCAGGTATTGCAAGTGAAGATGTTTCACAACTTTCAGTAGCACCTAGTATTTTGTCAATATTGGGTCTTAGTATTCCCAAAAAAATGAATGCGCCACTAATTGATAAATAAAGAACTCAGAATCTAAGCTAAAAATTGAATCATAATTCCTGCAGCGATTGCTGAACCAATAACACCTGCGACGTTTGGACCCATTGCGTGCATCAACAAGAAGTTTTGGGGATTAGACTCTAGACCCACTCTATTTGATACGCGTGCTGCCATTGGTACTGCAGATACTCCCGCAGAGCCAATCAGCGGATTGATTTTTGTTTTACTAAATACATTCATCAACTTTGCCATCAATAATCCACTCATGGTGCCGATAGCAAATGCCACCATACCCAACAATAAAATTCCTAGAGTGTCTAGCTTTAAGAACTCTGCTGCAATCAATTTGGAACCAACCGCCAGTCCAAGAAAAATTGTAACAATATTAATCAAAGCATTTTGCGTTGTATCACTTAAGCGATCAACCACGCCACACTCTTTCATCAGATTTCCAAAAGCAAACATTCCAAGAAGTGGAGCAGCATCGGGCAGTAACAAACCAACAAGCAGTAAAAGCATGATCGGAAATACAATTTTTTCAGTCTTTGATACTTCTCGCAGTTGAACCATTTGAATTTGACGTTCTTTTTCTGTAGTAAATAACTTCATAATTGGCGGCTGAATGAGCGGTACTAATGCCATATAAGAGTATGAGGCAACAGCAATTGCGCCAAGCAATTCAGGAGCTAATTTTGAAGCAACATATATAGAGGTTGGACCATCTGCACCGCCAATAATACCAATAGCAGCTGCTTGCTTTAAACTAAAGTCAAAAACGCCTAACGTTGTCAATGCAATTGCACCTAACAGTGTTGCAAAAATGCCAAATTGCGCTGCAGCTCCCAGAAGCAATGTCTTAGGATTGGCCAAAAGTGGTCCAAAGTCTGTCATCGCGCCAACACCCATAAAAATAATTAAGGGAGCTACGCCACTAGCAATTGCAATAGTATAGAAAGTGTACAACATCCCATCCTTATAGCCCATATCGC
This sequence comes from Candidatus Thioglobus sp. REDSEA-S12_B1, assembly GCA_001628405.1. Taxonomy (GTDB): domain Bacteria; phylum Pseudomonadota; class Gammaproteobacteria; order PS1; family Pseudothioglobaceae; genus Pseudothioglobus. The sequence continues at coordinate 16,391 of LURN01000033.1, forward strand.
TAACGGTTTGAATTGCCAAAGCATGTTCAGCACTGGAACTTTCCTTAAAAGCATTATAAACGTCTGAAGCTGAATCCCAACTCGCCAAATTAAGACTGTTAGCAAGTGCACTTAAAACTTCAGGATCCGCCGCATAAATTGCACTGCCTACAGCTGATAAAGCAAGTCCAGCACCAGGAATATTACTTAAGATTGCACCAAATCCAATTGGCAGCAAAAGTAAGGGCTCAAATTTTTTAACAATTGCAAGGTATAACAATAATAGACCGACTACTATCATCGCGCCTGAACCAAAGTCTAGCTGATAGAGGCCAGAGTTTTCCAACAGTGTATATAAATTTTCCATAATCGATTAAGCTAAAGAAATTATTGCTTGCCCAGCAGAAACTTGATCTCCCTCACTAACATTGACGGACATAACTGTGCCCGCGCGTGCAGCTTTAACTTCAGTTTCCATTTTCATTGCCTCAAGAATAACAAGTGTGTCTCCTTCGTTAACCTGCTGGTTTGGCGAAACCAAAACCTTCCAGATATTACCAGCTAGTGGCGCTGGGATATCTTCAGCATTAACTGCAGGTGCTGCCGCTTGAGGTGCTTCTTGTGGTGCTGCTTGAGGTGCAGCTGCCTGACCAGCAACTTGGATCGATGAAATTTCACCGCCAGATTTCACTTCAACAACATAATCTTGACCATTGTGTTTCACCGTATAAACACCATCTTCTTTTGGTCCTTCACTTGGAGGCTGTGGAACCGGCTCAAAGAAATCAGGATTATTACGATTTTCTAAAAACTGAATTCCCACTTGCGGAAATAGGATGTAAATTAATAAATCGTCAATTTTTTCATTTTCTAGTTTGATACCCTTTTCTGCAATAATCGCATCGAATTCCGCTTCCAAGGTATCCATTTCTGGATCAATATTATCTGCTGGACGACAGGTAATCGCCTCGCCACCATCTAGAACACGAGCCTGAAGTTCGGCATTTACAGGAGCTGGAGATGCTCCATACTCACCTTTTAGTATTCCTGCAGATTCTTTTGCGATTGATTTATAACGCTCTCCGAGCAAAACATTCATTACCGCTTGAGTCCCAACAATTTGAGAAGTTGGTGTCACAAGTGGAATATAACCAAGATCTTCTCGTACGCGTGGAATCTCTTTTAACACCTCATCAAGTCTATCTAGAGCATTATTCTCCCTTAGTTGGCTTTCCATATTTGTTAACATTCCACCAGGCACTTGAGCCAACAATATACGAGGATCAATACCTTTCAATGAACCTTCAAATTTGGCATATTTTGGACGCACTGTTCTGAAGTAAGCGTCAATCTCTTCTAGTTGTTCCATGTCAATGCCAGTCTTGCGAGGACCATGATCCAAAATAGAAACAACAGCATTAGTAGAAGAGTGTCCATATGTCATACTCATTGAAGCAATTGATGTATCAACACGATCAATTCCTGCCTCAATCGCTTTAATTAACGTTGCTGTTGAGAGGCCAGTTGTTGCATGGGCATGAAGCTGTATAGGGATATCAATTGCCTTCTTAAGTTTTTTCACAAGGTCATATGCAACATAAGGCTGAAGAAGACCAGCCATATCTTTAATACAGAGTGAATGAGCTCCCATATCTTCAATTTGCTTAGCCATGTCAATCCACAATTCTGTAGTATGCACTGGACTGAGTGTGTAAGAAATCGTGCCTTGCGCATGTTTTCCAACTTTTACAGTTTGGTCAACCGCTGTCTGTAGATTGCGCATATCATTCATTGCATCAAAAATACGCAAAACTCCTACACCATTTTCTGCACAACGGTCAACAAAATTTCTTACTACATCGTCACTATAATGACGATAGCCTAATAAATTCTGTGCTCTAAGCAGCATTTGCTGAGGCGTATTAGGCATCGCTTTGCTAATTTCTCTAATTCTATCCCAAGGGTCTTCGCCCAAAAAACGGATGCACGCATCGAAAGTAGCTCCGCCCCAAGACTCCGTTGACCAATAACCGACCTTATCTAGCTTTTCAGCGATTGGCAGCATGTCGTCGATTCTCATCCTAGTTGCGAATAGCGACTGGTGTCCATCTCTTAAAACAAGTTCAGTAATTCCTACAGGTTGTGTATTGACATCATTTGACATATATTAAGCTCCGGTATGCAATTTTATTGCTTTCTCAATGATTGATCTAGTGTCTTCATCTATTAAATTATCCGCTTGGATTGGTGCAGCAGAATTGCCGGGCACAAGAGGCTGAAGTTTCAACACAGAAGAAGACATAAAGCTGGTCAAAACCACCATTAAAGCCAAAAAAACAAAAACAAATCCCATCCCAAAGAGGGTTAAGTTGATTGCTTCAGTCAGTAAATTGTTGTCCATAATAGATAGCCATAAATAATTGATTCTATGATTTAAATTTTATCATCGTAAAACTAGTCTTAATCCTAGCGATACTCCCAAATTTCATTATATGAATAATCTTTAAATTCATATTTGGTACCAGTGGACGGGCTCGAACCGTCACTCCCGTGAAGGAACCGGATTTTGAATCCGGCGTGTCTACCAATTCCACCACACTGGCATTAATTAGGTTTACTTGTGTCTAAAAGTAATTCTTCCTTTTGTTAAATCATAAGGAGTCATTTCAACAGTGACCTTATCGCCAGGTAATATACGTATATAGTGTTTACGAATCTTTCCAGAAATGTGAGCAAGAACGCTATGACCATTCTCCAATTCAACCTTGAATGTTGTATTGGGTAACTTTTCTTTTACAACACCCTCTAGTTCAATGTAATCACTTTTTGACATATACTCATTCGATATAAATTAAAAACCAAGGTGCATTATACCTAAATACTTATATTTTTTGCGTTATAGAATACCCTCTCTAACCCATATGAGCATAGAAAAAAACTAAATCGAGATTGAATATTTAGTGGATGTGTCTCTTTGAATGAACCCAACCCTGAAGCTTTTGAAAATCTGTCTTCTTTTCAGGTTGAACAATCTTTTCAAGTTCAATAAGCCTTTCATTAAGCTCATTAAATGCATTTGTGTAGTGCTTACTCTTTATAGATTCTTGATAAAGCTTTGATTTAAGTGTTGCAATCACGGAGACCAAATCTTGATCATTTGTTGCTTCATTAACCAGCGAGTCTGTGTTTAATTTGGCTTGAGTGTCTTGGAAGCGTTTAAGATGTTGAGTTGCTTCGGAATCACCTTCAGAAACTGAATCGTTGGTTGCTAAGTTGCTAGGATTAAATGGAATAACTCTTTCAGAAATATTTAAATCTTGGAGAGAGCCTCTTGTTGTAGGCTGTTGGACGGTGAAGCCACTCACACCTAATAAGCGCGCAACCCATGAAATTCCAAATCTAATCACCTGAACTCCTGATATAGTTTTGTATATGTTACCGAAACAAATTATATTTGTGGATTTTTTTAATACTTTTTGTTCCGTAATAAATTAACTAAATCTTCATCTGAGGGATTGTCTGTAACCTCAATTTTTTTAAAACCAATTTCTTCTGCAAGAATTTTAATTCTTTCGCTAAAGACAATGATTTTCTTTGATTGGATAGCTTGAAAAAGTTCAGAAGAAATACTTTGAACTAATCGCAGAATACTAGTGAGGCTCTCATGACTGGTGGCCATTAAAACCCCATTAGGTTTGCTCATAAATAACTCTATTGATTTTTTATGTTGCGATGTGACCTCACATGGAACCCTCTTATAAACCTCGAAATAGTCAACTTGGTTTAAGGCACTAAGGTTTTCTTTCAAGGTTTCTGAGCCGCCTCTGCCTCTTACAATTAAGATTTTTTTGTTTGACAAACCTTTGCATTCTTTCATCTTTAAAAGCTCTTTGCTTGAAGCATTTTTTTTAGGATAGCAATCGACTTCAATATTTTTAATTGAGAGTTGATTTGCTGTCACCGGTCCAACAGCAAAAATCCTCACAGGCTCAATAAACAATTTATTAAAATATTCTTCAGCATAAATAACGGCATTAACGCTAATAAAGATAATCACATCATAGTTTTGTTTTAAAACAATGGGCTTTAACTTTTTGATTTCAAAAGCCGGAAAAAATGCGAAATCAATTCCATTTGCCAACAAAATTGACTCCAAGTTTTTGGTTTGTTCAATGGGTCTTGTAATCAGCAGCATGGAAACATTATAGATATATGATTTTGAAAACTTTGAAGATTAATTATAAATGGCCTTGCATGATTAAAAATTGATATCGCAGTGTTTGTTTAAATCGAACCGTGTTGACTTTATAATGTTCAATAAATCATTCAACGCAATAATATGTTAATATCAATTTTATCCCTTTTAATTGGCTTTGGCCTGCTCATATGGAGTGCGGATACTTTTACCGATAATGGAGCAAAAATCGCTAGCATTTTTAATGTCTCTCCGCTGATAATCGGTTTACTTATTTTTGGTTTTGGTACTTCAGCACCTGAAATGCTTGTATCAGGTCTGGCAGCCTTGGATGGACATCCTGAACTGAGCATTGGAAATGCTTTTGGTTCAAATATTTTCAATATAGGTCTAGTATTGGCTGTAACTGCCATTATTTATCCAGTGACTGTTGAAAAAAGCGTATTAAAGAAAGAGTGGGTTTTTCTTTTCTTTTCTTCTTTGGTTGCAGGCTTTCTGCTGATGGATGACTTCTTAAGCTTTGTGGATGGATTGATCCTATTAGGATTATTGTTTGTGTTTCTTTATTATGTATATATAGAATCGAAAAAAGGAAACAGTAATGATTTAGAGATTCCAGAAGAGTTATCTGATAATCAAGACACGGGTAAAACATGGCTACTCTTATTTATCTCACTGATCATTTTAGTATCGAGCGCCAGACTTGTCGTTTGGGGTGGCACCAATCTCGCTATAGCTTTTGGAGTAAGTGATCTAATTATTGGATTAACCGTTGTTGCTCTTGGAACTAGCCTACCTGAACTGGCTGTTGCTATCAGCAGCGCCATAAAAAGACAACATCAGATGATTATTGGAAATATTATTGGATCAAATTTATTTAATACCCTAGGTGTTTTAGCAATCCCAGGTTTAATTCTTCCCTTTCAAATTCCTGGTGAAGTAATGAGTAGAGATTTTATCTATATGATTGCACTTACCTTGCTGATACTAGTTCTGTCATTAAAGCTAAAAATTAACCGATTTGGGGGCATAATTCTTCTAGTAATTCTAGTCTCTTATTTATATCAATTAGTTTGGATTTAATTTTACAAAATCTTAATCAAACAAAAGAGTTAGCTGAAAAACTTGCTCAATGCTGCTCTCAAATTGAATCCCCATGCGTAATCTATTTAATTGGTGATTTGGGAGTTGGTAAAACAACTTTTGCACAGTACTTTATTAGATACTTTGGCTTTGAAAAAGTAAAAAGTCCAACTTACACCTTGGTTGAAACCTATCAAAATGAAAAGACAGATATACATCACTTTGACTGTTACCGTTTAAGCGACCCTGAAGAACTAGAGTATATTGGTATTCGTGATTATCTTAAAACAAATTCTCTGCAGTTGATTGAGTGGCCAGAATTAGGTCAAGGCTCTATATCAAAGCCTGATATTAGTATCATATTAAGTGGCACTGGGGATAGTCGAGAGGGCAAAATTCAATTTGAATCTGCGCTAGGAAGGTCAATACAAAAATGCGCAACTGGTTAATCCTCTTTATTTTATTTTTTTCACCTTTATCTTTTGGAGAGGACAAAACAACACTCTATGATTTTAGATATTGGTCTGCTCCTGACCATACACGGATAGTTATCGATAAGGACGAGGATACTCTTTTTAATATTCAGAGCTCTGATGATTATGTCATTATTAGCTTTGATGATGCAGAAGTATTATCTGAGACTTTTTCAAATATTTTTTTTAAAGATAATCGAATTCAAAAAGTTCGAATTAAGCGCGAAAAAACTACCATTAAGTTAATTGTCCATATCAGTAAAAAATTTAAATTAAAGCACTTTACTCTTAATCCAAATTCAAAATATAAACATCACAGACTGGTGGTTGATGTTTTAGATTTAGAGAAAAAAGTTACAAAAAAAGTTACAAAAACAGATAGCCCGCCGTCTTTAAGGAATCAAAAAATCATATTAGTTGACGCTGGTCATGGAGGTGAAGATTCTGGAGCAGTTGGAAAAAATAAGTCACTTGAAAAAAATGTTAATTTGGCAATTGCAAAAAAACTTGTGGCTATTATTAATCAAAATAAAGACTTCAAAGCAGTACTTAGCAGAAGTGGTGATTATTATGTACCTCTTACAAAAAGATTAACAATAGCGCAACAACAAAAAGCTTCAATGTTTATTTCTATTCATGCTGATTCAGTTGAAAGTATTAGTGCAAAAGGAGCTTCGGTCTATATGCTGAGTGAAAAAGGAAATAATAGTAAACTTGCCAAGCAACTTGAGGCGTCACAAAACTTAGTAGACCAGTTTGGTGGCGTTGAAACTGTTATTGACAACGACCAATTTTTGAAAAACATATTGACTGACTACTCTCGAAAAGATAAAGAAAAACAATCATTTGAACTGGCTCAAGAAATTATTGCTCAGTTAGATAAAATTGGCCCTATCCATAAGAAAATTCCACAAAAAGCTAACTTTGTTGTTCTTAAGTCACCCTCGATTCCTTCTGTTTTAGTTGAGACTGCATTTATCTCAAACCCTACACAAGAAAAACGATTGACTAACAAAAAACAACAACAGAAAATTGCTCAATCAATTTATAAAGGAATAGTGAATTTTTACCAAAAGCTTGATTAATCTTTTTGGTCTTTTGTATCTTTAAGAACAATTGCATCGCTGACGAGCTGATGGACACTCACTACCATGTATGGGTCAAAGTCATAATTGGGCAATACTTTAGAAAACTGTGATTTACAGATAGCACAAATAGCAGCTAAGGTGTTCACTCCACTTTCTTCCTCCGTTTTTTTCAAGGCGTGCATTCTTGGCTTGGCACCTTTAATCCTTAGATCAATCAGATCATCAGTTAAGAGTCCGCCTCCACCTCCGCAACAAAAAGTAGAGGACTTGATTGTATTTTTTGGCATATCAATAAAATTATTACAAGCAGCTTTGATTACCTCTCTTGGCAAGATAAATTGACCATCTTTAATATCGCCCATATTACTTCCTCTTGCAACGTTACATGAATCATGAAAGGTGACTACTCTATGGTTGTTTTTTGATTTATCAAATGACAATTTATTATTCTTAATTAAATCATATGTAAACTCAATCATGTGTTGCGGCTGAGGATAATTACTATCTAGTTGATTTTGGAGTTGCAATGCATACTTATCTTGTGCTCCTGAACCTATCCCAGAAAGCGTATTCCAAAAACTGTAAGCGACTCGCCAAGCGTGTCCACACTCTCCAATAATAATGCGCTTGACATTCAAATCAATTGCTGCCTTACGGATTCTGAGAGCTCCTTCTCGCATAATTTCATAGTTTCCAATAAACATTCCGAAGTTTGCTGCCTCTGAAGCGTAAGAGCTTAGAGTCCAACTCACACCGCTCTCATGAAAAACTTTGGCATATCCAATTAAACCATCAATATGCGGCTCAGCAAAAAAATCAGCTGATGGTGAAACCATTAACACTTCTGAACCTTTGATATCTATTGGTAATTTAACATCTACTCCAGTGTCGTCTTTAATCTCTTCTTCAAGATCCATCAGTGTATCTTTTAGAGCTGGCTCCGGCATACCCAAATTGTTTCCGATTTTCTTTACCTTGCCTAAGATTTGATTCGTGTATTTCTGACCAACACCAATTACATTCATGACCTCTCGAGCCGCCATAGATATCTCAGCTGTATCTATTCCAGACGGGCAGAATACTGCACACCTTCTGCATTGAGAGCACTGATGAAAATAGTTGTACCAATCATCTAACATTTCTTCATCTAGATCTTTGGCGCCAACTAGCTTTGGAAAATATTTCCCTGCAAAGGTAAAGTGTCTTCTGTAAACACTTCTAAATAAATCTTGCCTTGCAACCGGCATATTCTTCGGGTCCGACGTTCCCAAAAAGTAGTGACACTTGTCAGTGCATGCACCGCATTTCATACAGCTATCCAAAAAAACTTGGACCGATTTATATTTAGACTTGGTTTCAGCCATCTTATCAATAGCCACTTGTTGCCAATTCTCAACCTTTTCGCCCGGAAATCCAAGGTTATTTTGGATTTCTACTGTCGCTTTGAATGGCCCATCACCAGCCATTGAATCCTTTTTAATTGATGGCGTATCAACATAGATTGGAAGTTGAATTTGATTATCGGTTGACAAAACTATTTATCCTTCAAATGGTTAGATTCAAGATTAATCTTCAGAGACTATCTTCCTTTTTTGTCCAATCAGAGATATGCCTTTTCTTTCGTGCATTATCCACCTGATTATAGGTGGGTGAGAAAAATATTCCTGGAGCATGCAATAATTTAGAGATTGGGAAAACAGCAATAAGACAGAAGACAGGAAATATGTGCAATAAAAAAATAATTTCTCCAGGTAATTCTGACCACTGAAAAGTAATCAAACCTGATGCAAAATTTTTAACCATCAGTAAATTTGGATGATAATTCGCAAAAGTCATTATCATTCCTGTTGAAGCAATAAAAATAAAAACGAGCAACATCAGGTAATCAGAAGGTGCAGATATATATCGAACTCTATCAATAAACACTCTTCTTCCTAATAAACCTAACAGACCAAAAACTAGAGGATAAGCTGCATATTTTAATGGTTCAGTTTTATAGAGAATTAAAGGCACATCACCAGGCCAAAAATATACTAAATGTCGAAAAAATAATAAAACTAAAGCTAAATGAAAACTCCACCCAAAAAGCCAGGTCCATTTATTTGCTTTAAAGAGACTTGCAAACAAAAAAATCTCTCTTAAATACCTCAGAAAAACGCCTTTTGTATCTAATGATGATGGAGCAATTGGAATTTTAAGAGGTGCAGGAGTTTTCCAATACTGAATCAATTTATATGACAATCCAGATATAAAAACCAGGGCAGAAATATAAAAAAAGATTATTAATATAATACTTATTAGCGACATATGACTCTATCTCTAAGATAAAAATGATAGTCAATGCTAAATAGCAAAAACCAACAATATTTATTCAAACACAGCCAGTTGGTTTTGGCAAGCCAGCAAATCGACAACCTTGCTTGGCAGGGCCATAAGGAAAAAGTGAATAAAGGTAACGAGAATTTCCCTTGTCATTCCCAAGCTTTTTTGCAATTGCTTTAGTAAGAACCCTTACTGCAGGAGCAAACTCATATTCCTCATAATACTCCTGAAGAAAGTTGATAACTTCCCAATGCTCAGGTGAGAGCTCTATACCATCTTCGTCTGACATGGCGTGTGCTATCTCAGGAGTCCAATCATCTACTTTAAGTAAGTAACCCTCTTCATCTACTTCAGCACCTAATATTTCTGCCATAACTGTTATTAACCCTTAAGAATTTGCTAGATAATTATCAACACTAAATGCAACACCTCGTCCCTCATTGATTGCCCAGACGACAAGTGACTGGCCTCTTCGACAGTCGCCTGCAGAAAAAATACCTTCTTTTGAAGTTTTATAATCTCCATGTTCAGAAAGATAGTTGCCTCTCTGATCAAGCTCAATTTCTGCGTCATCACTTAAATAGTGTTCTGGTGATAGAAAGCCCATCGACAATAAAACAAGCTCAGCGTCCCAAGTTTTTTCAGTTCCTTCAATCTCTAGTAATTTACCATCGATAAAATCAACATTGATAGTATTTATTCCTTTAACATTTCCATTGCTATCCTTAATAAATGACTTCGTCAGTAGCTGATAGTGTCTTGGATCTTTGCCAAAAACTTTACTTGATTCTTCATGGCCATAATCAACCCTGAAGATTACTGGCCACTCTGGCCAAGGGTTGTTATCTGAACGGTCCTCTGGAGGTCTGCTCATTAACTCAAAATTAATAATTGATTTAGCTCCCTGTCTTAAAGAAGTGCCGATGCAGTCAGTTCCAGTATCTCCACCCCCAATAACAATTACATTTTTCCCATCAGCAGAAAGATCACTTTGATCGGGTTGACCATTATCAAGAAGACTTTTAGTATTTGATGTTAGAAAATCCATTGCAGGGTAGATACCTTTAGCATCTCTATTTTCAGCAGGTAAATCTCTTGCTTTTGTTGCACCCGTTGCAAAAATTACCGCATCAAAATTTTCCTGGAGCTCTTTGGTAGTAATGTCTTTCCCCACATCAACATTGGTTATAAACTCGACCCCTTCATCACTTAATAATTCGACACGTCGATCAACAACATCTTTCCCAAGTTTCATATTAGGAATGCCATACATTAATAGACCACCAATTCGATCACTGCGCTCATAAACTTTAACTAAATGGCCCATTTGATTAAGCTCATCTGCAGCTGCTAGACCAGCGGGACCTGAGCCTACTATTGCAACTTTTTTTCCTGATCTGGACTCAACTAATCTTGGCTTAATCCATCCTTCCTCGAAGCCTTTATCGATAATTGCTAATTCAATGTTCTTGATTGTAACGGCAGGATTATTTAAACCCAGGACGCATGAACCTTCGCATGGAGCAGGACAAACTCTTCCAGTAAACTCAGGAAAATTGTTGGTCTTTTCTAGGCGCTCTAATGCCTCTTGCCATTCATTCTTATAAACAAGATCATTCCATTCAGGAATTAAATTGTCGATTGGGCATCCATTTGAAGATTGGCAAAAAGGAACACCACAATCCATGCATCTTGAACCTTGTTCTTGAAGCTGATCCAAATTATGACTGCCTGTAAAAATCTCATCATAATCATTAATGCGAACATCAATCTCGCGATATGACTCAACTTCTCTATCTAGCTCTAAAAATCCTGTTGCTTTACCCATGCCTCACCTTTATTTTGTGCGCAGTATTATCTCATAATATCATGAAAAACATTTAAAAAATAACTTCAATAATATCTATTTTTAAGACTTATTTAAGAGAATAGATTCTTGTGAAGATAATAAAAGATATGTATAATTAGCGCTTTTTTTAAAAACCCCAAATAGGTGCAATCGTGAATCTAATTGATCAAATTGAAAGTGAGCAACTAAGAACTGACATTCCTGAATTTGCTGCGGGTGACACGGTTGTCGTTCAGGTAAAAGTTCGTGAAGGAAATCGTCAAAGACTTCAGGCCTTTGAAGGCGTTGTGATCGCAAAGAAAAACAGAGGATTAAACTCTGCTTTTACAGTTCGTAAAATTTCTCATGGTGAAGGCGTTGAGAGAGTTTTCCAGACACACTCGTCAATGATAGATAGTGTTACTGTTAAAAGAAGCGGTAAAGTTAGGAAGGCTAAGCTCTATTATTTGCGTGGTCTTACTGGTAAGGCTGCAAGAATTAAAGAGAAGCTCAGTAAAAAATAATCAACAATCAAATTTAAATGCCAGCTCAAGCTGGCATTTTTTTCCTTAATAAAAAATTCTTAAGTAGAATAAATGGGGATGAATAATCAGCTCATTGACCAATTTATTGATTTCTACTGGCTAACAACTGGGGCTAGTCAAAATACTCTAAGTGCTTATCGATCTGACCTTAAGATTTTTAATAAATGGCTTGGAGATGTTCGATTTGAAAATGTTAGTAAGAATCTGGTTCATGAATATTTTTCTCACCGTAAAGATTCTAATCTGAGTGCTTCATCTCAATCACGCATCCTTACTTGCCTTCATTCATTCTTTCAATATTTAATTGAGCATCAAATTATCAAGAATGATCCTACTGATCAAATAGATTATCCAAAACTAGACAAGAAACTACCTATTTTTTTGAATATTCAGGAGGTAGAGAAATTATTGGATATGCCAAATATCAAATCAATTTTTGGACAAAGGGATCGTGCAATGATTGAGCTGTTATATTCTTGTGGCCTAAGGGTTTCAGAACTCATTAACTTAAGTTTTCATAATATTAGTCTTAAAGATGAGTTTGTTCGAGTACACGGAAAAGGAAATAAAGAAAGAATGCTTCCGCTAGGTGAGATAGCAATAGAGTATCTGGATGTATATGAAAATAATGCTAGACCAATACTCTTAAAAAATGGTCAATGCGATAGTTATTTTTTATCAAATCGAGGAAGTGCTATGTCTAGACAGAATTTCTTCTATATTATAAAAAGTTACGCCTCTTTGGCTGGAATTGAAAAACCCATTTCCCCACACTCGCTGAGACACGCTTTTGCTACCCATCTTGTTCAAAAAGGAGCTGATTTACGTTCAGTACAACTAATGCTCGGTCATAGTGATATTTCAAGCACCCAGCTCTACACTCATATCCAGAATGCGCAACTTAAAGCTCAACATCAAAAGCATCACCCAAGAGGATAATTAATTATTATGATAAATCCAGATTGTCTAACTTGAAAAGTATCGGTTTGGTCAAAATACTTAAGGAAATGATTGGGTGATTTTCTTTATCAAAATTACTATCTGATAAATACTCTTTAAAGCATTCCTCAATTCTTTCCCATTCTTTATCAATCATTGCAAACCACGCCGTGTCACGATTTCTTCCTTTAACAATGGTCATTTGCCTAAAAACTCCTTCATAGGAAAAACCGAGTCTTTGAGCAGCATTTCGAGATTTTAAATTAAGTGCATTACATTTCCATTCATAACGCCTATACCCATTATCGAAAGCCCACTTCATCATTAAATACATTGATTCAGTTGCCTCTGTTGTTCTCTGTAAAAGTGGTGAAAAGTTGATATGCCCAACTTCGATGGACCCAACTGCAGGATTAATTCTTAAATAGCTTGCGACTCCAATTGCTTGATTACGTTTTTTACTGATAATGGCAAAAAATACCGGGTCATCGCTATTCTCAAATGATTCTATCCATTGAGCATACTCACCCAGAGTCTCAAATGGACCATACGGCAAATATGCCCAATTCAAACCTTTTTCATCAATTGAATTTGCTTTAAAGAGTTCTTCTGCAAATTGACTGGCTTTAAGAGGCTTTAAAATAACCAAATCACCTTCAAGTGTTATACCTTTAGGGTGAGGAGGCATTTTATATTTACTAACTATTTCACCCTGCTTCATCTCATTAAGCTCCAAAAAGTCAATTAATTGGCATTTGGTATGTTACAAAATCAATCGGCTCTGAAAGCTTGTCATATACCTTTCGAGCTCTTGAGTTATTAGTGGCAGTTATCCATCTTACATAGGGCCAGTTTTTTTTTGCTGCAACGAACTTGAGCTCCTTAAACAATAATTGAACGGCTCCAGAGCCTCTAAAAATTGGATCCACGAATAGGTCATCCAAGAAACCAACAAGTTTTCCTCTCAAAGGGGATGGCATTTCTCTAAAATGCATAAATCCAATCAGCTCATTCTCGTTCGACCTAACAACAATTGCAAAAAATTTATTATCAGGATTAAATATCCATGACCACACTGTATCAAGAATATCTTGATTCATTTCCATTTCATAAAATTCAGCATAGCCATGATAAAGCCTTGACCATTCTTCTTTATCACTCTGAATTAATTCGCCAACCTTCATTTCAAAAAATTATTTGAGCTGATTAAATGCGTCTTCAAGCCTCTGAACTGCAGAATCAACATCCTTGAGCTTGTCCAATCCAAACAAACCAATTCGGAAAGTTTGGTAATCATCACCTTCATCACATTGAAGAGGAACTCCAGCTGCAATCTGCATCCCTAAACTCGCAAACTTTGAGCCATTATGAATTGCCTTGTCAGATGTATAGCTAACCACTACCCCTGGAGCTAGAAACCCTTCAGCGGCAACGCTTGGATAACCATATTGCTTTAGAAGAGTTCTGACTCGATCTCCAAGCTCTTGTTGTTTTTCTCGAGCATGATCAAAACCAAACTCGGCCGTTTCATTGATGGTATCTCTGAAGTGTTTAATGGCGTCAGTTGGCATTGTTGCATGGTAAGCATGTCCTCCAGCTTCATATGCCTGCATTATTTGATGCCACTTAAGAAGATCACACGAAAAACTTGAGCTTTGAGTATTTTGAATCTTTTTCGTTGCATTTGAGGACATCATGACCATTCCAAACGCAGGAGAGGCACTCCAACCCTTCTGAGGAGCGCTAATTAAAACATCCACTCCACATTTCTTCATATCAACCCAGATTGCACCAGATGCGATGCAGTCAAGAACGAACAGTCCTCCAACGGAATGAACCGCCTCTGAAACCGCTTTAATGTAATCATCAGGAAGAATAATTCCAGCTGATGTTTCAACATGAGGAGCAAAAACGATTTTTGGCTTTTCGGATTTAATCTTTGCAACAACCTTATCAATCTCTACTGGTGAAAATGGCTCTTGAGGACCCGAATTTTTTCTGGATGCTTTTAAAACAGTTAGTTTTGATGGAATATTGCCCACTTCAAGAATCTGTGACCAACGATAACTAAACCATCCATTTCTTATAACTAAGCAATCTGCATTAGTTGCAAATTGGCGAGCAACAGCCTCCATACCATAAGTACCGCCTCCAGGAACCAGAACAACTGATTCTGCGCTATAAACCTTTTTAAGAGAGCTTGAAACGTCATTCATTGCTTTCTGAAATGAATTAGACATATGATTGAGCGATCTATCTGTATAAACTACGGAGTACTCTAATAGTCCATCAGGATCAATGTTGGGAAGCAAACCAGCCATTTTTTTCTCCAAATCAAAAAGGTGAATAATACAACAAGTTTGTATAATTATTTGATTTAATTAGAAATAAATAAGGAATCAATTTTGTCTTTGTTTGGATTCAAAATTACTCCTTTTTCAGTAATTATTCCAGTAACTAGTTCAGCAGGTGTTACATCAAAAGCAGGGTTTCTAACTGAAATACCCTTAGCAGCCCACTGGGTATTTTGATAACCTGTTACTTCGGATTTTGGTCTTTCTTCTATTGGAATATCTGTCCCACTTTGAATAGATCTATCAATGGTTGAAAGCGGGCAAGCAACATAAAAAGGAATATCATGCCTTTTAGCTAGTACAGCAACCATATAAGTTCCTATCTTATTAGCTACATCACCATTACCAGCAACCCTGTCTGTTCCTACTACTATAGCATCAATCTCACCATGGCTCATCATATGTCCAGACATATTATCTGAAATTAATGTAACGGGAATTCCTTCTTGAACCATCTCCCATGCAGTCAATCTAGCCC
>LURN01000034.1 GCA_001628405.1 Candidatus Thioglobus sp. REDSEA-S12_B1
TTTAATTTCTTTAGCTATGGAAAGCAAGACGGTTCATCAATACGTATCTACAAAACAACTCCAGTCCGAGTTAAACAAAAAGCCTCGGCAGAAATAGCCTTTCAGCTTGGAATCAATCAGGGAGATGACGTGATTTATCTTGAGAGGCTTGGCTATATCGATAAAAAAAGTCCTATTATTGTTGAAAAGTCATGGTGGGTTGCTGAGGTTGTTGAAGGCTTGCAAGATCACTCAATTCACATTCCTGATCTCTTATATGCGGTTATTCTTAAGCAATTCGACACACAAATTACCTCATCACAGGAAGTTTTAACAGCGGGCATCTCTGATGACGAGATTGCTGAGACTCTTCACATTAATAAAGGCGATCCAGTCGTTATTTTAAATCGACACTCCTATGCTAAGGACAAGGGCTTAGTAGAGTTTAGAATTACAACAGGCAGAGCTGATATGTTTAGCTACACAACGACCATCGGAAACCCTGACGCCTAATCAGCATTTGTTTTGCCTTCATTAATTTAAGAGGTTAAACTTAGCAAATATGAATCATGACTTAACTCAAGAACGAGAAGATCTTGCTGCTGCTTTTCGATGGGCCGCAAGGCTAAATATGCACGAAGCTGTAGCCAACCACTTTAGTTTAGCGGTTGATGAGAGCGGATCAAAATTTCTATTGAATCCTTTAGGTATGCATTTCTCAGAAATATCAGCAAGCGACTTGATAATGATTGATGCCAACAACAAAGATACGATGAATCAGCCTAACGCTCCTGATCCCACGGCTTGGGCGATTCATAGCGCACTTCATCGAAACAATCCTCAAGCGCGCTGTATTCTGCATGCTCACCCGAAGTATGCAACCATACTATCCTCGCTAGATGACAAAGAAATGAAGCCTATCGATCAAAACACAATGCGATTTTATGAAAGGGTCTCGATTGATAGAGACTTCAGTGGCATGGGTTTAGGTAGAGAGGCTGAGCGATTGAGCACGCTTCTTGGTGACAACCCTGTTCTTTTGATGGGTAATCATGGCGTTTTGACTGCTGCTAAAACAGTTGCTAGTGCTTTTGATGAGTTATATTACTTTGAAAAATCTTGTCAAACACTTATTGGAGCTTATCAAACGGGTCAAAAGCTTCATATAGTTAGCCACAAAGTAGCCAAAAAAACTGCACAGCAGTGGCAAGATTATGATGCATCAGGACTGCATTTTGATGCTCTCAAAAGAATATTAGATAAAGAAGAGCCCGATTACAAAAATTAATTGATTTAAGGAGAAATCATGCCAAAACTTGACATTGATTATGTGAGATCACAGTTTCCAGCTTTTAATGATCCATTAAGCGCCAAATGGTCCTTTTTTGAAAATGCTGGAGGAAGCTATGTCCCATCAAATGTCATTGAACGTTTAAATCATTTTATGACCTCGACTAAAGTTCAGCCATACGCAGAGTTTGATACCTCGGCTATAGCTGGAGAAAATATGGATAAAGCAACTAATTATTTTGCTGAAATGATTAATGCTGGAAACGATGAAATCATTATTGGTGGCTCTACAACGATGAACATGTATGTCTTATCCAATGCTATAAGAAGCCTCTTGAAGCCTGGTGATGAGGTTATTGTTACGAACCAGGATCATGAGGCTAACATTGGCGCTTGGAGACGGTTAGCCGAGCACGGCATGGTTATCAAAGAATGGCAAATCAATAGCGATACTGCCGAGCTTGATGTGGATGACCTTAAAGAACTCCTATCTGAGAAAACAAAGATTGTTGCCGTTACTCATTGCTCTAACATCGTTGGCTCTATTAACGATCTAAAATCAATCGCTAAGCTGGTTCATCAATACGATGCATTCATCGTTGGTGATGGAGTCTCATATGCGCCTCACGGATTCCCCGATGTAAAGGACTTAGACGTTGATTTTTACGCTTTTAGTCTTTACAAGACCTATGGGCCTCATTTAGGACTTTTGTATGGAAAAAAAGAAATTCTTAATCAACTGCCCAACCAAAATCATGAGTTTTTAGAGGGTGATGTCCCCTACACTCTCAACCCAGGAGGACCAAATCACGAAGAGCTTTCATGTCTGGTTGGCGTATTTGAGTACTTTAATAACCTTTTTGAGCATCACTTTCCTGATGAAAATCTGTCTGCTGTAGAGAAAATCAAAAAAGTGAATGAATTAATTGCCGAGCACGAGAAAGAGATTGCTAATCCGCTTCTAGACTACTTGAGTAATAGAAGCGATATAAGACTTATTGGTAAAAAGACAATCAACGATAAAGATAGAGCGCCAACGATTGCATTTACAATGAATAACAAGTCATCCAAAGAGTTAAGTAGTGAACTAGTAAAGCATGGGATTGCTACGAGAAATGATAATTTCTATGCCTGGAGATGTTTAATGGCTCTGGGGATAGACGTGAATGATGGTGTTGTAAGAACCAGTATGGTTCACTACAATAATCATGAAGATGTTAGCAAACTCATTAATGCATTAAAACAAATTTAGTATATTTTTTGTTGGTATTAATGTTGTGCAGCTCCATGTCTAGGAGCTGCAATTTTTAACTATTCTAGCTTTCACTTTGCTCAAACACTGCCTCTTTATCAGCCTCAGTTTTCGATGCATACTCCTCTTCAGTTAACATATGCCAACCGATACAATCTCCAGTGGGTGACCTTCCGCATCCACACGTTCCATTTTCTTTTCTTTCATTAGCCATTATTCTTCCTTAAGTTGATTAAAAAAATGCCAGATTTTGACTATCAGTTCTGGCTGACTAATTATTACTACGCCTCTGCAGATTAATAGCGATGAGTCATTGAGATTTAAATTATAGTGATTTAAAATATGCAATAAATATCATCATTATTAAAATACTATTGCATAATATGAAACAATATACTTTTACTGATTTAGAGACATTTAAGGCTGTGGTTGAAGCAGGAAGTTTCAATTTAGCTGCAGATAGACTAAGCACAAGTGCTGCAACAGTGAGTCGTCGTATTAATACCTTAGAATCTGCATTAGGAGTAAGACTGCTTAACCGCACTACAAGGAATATAAACTTAACTCAGGCTGGTGAACAGTACCTTGATGATGTTAAAAATATCTTAACGAATGTCGAGTGCTCTGAGGACAGGATCAGAGAGGGCAAGGTTGAACCAAAAGGCGAGCTCAGGATTGCAGCACCAATGAGTTTTGGATTAAACCACCTATCTCCAATTCTTCCAGAATTCATGGACAGGTATCCTGATATTAGTATCAACCTAAAGTTAGAGGATAGTCTAACCGATCTTCAAGCAGAAGGAATTGACATAGCTCTTCGAATTGGCAAAAACATCAAAGACTCATCATTAATCGCTACCGCATTATGCTCCATTCCAATAGTAATCTGTGCATCACCTGAATATTTGAAAGCAAATGGAGAACCAAAAAATATTGATGAATTACAAGACCATAGTTTTGTAGGTTATAGTTTGGCAACAAACAATCTTCAAATACCTCTAGATTTAAATGTTGATCCAAAAATTCGTTTCACAGCTAATAATGGTGATGTGATGAGAAATGCTGTCATTAATGGAATAGGTATCACCGCATTGCCTTTATTCTTTGTCGAGCAAGATATCAATGATGGAAAATTAATTAGCATTGTCAAAGATCATAAAATTGAGCCTGAGACATTGTATGTTGTTAGACTTTCGAGGCGATTTACTCCATCAAAAGTAAGGGTAATGGTAGATCACATAAAGCAGGCGTTCAAACATTAATCACTACAAATAATCTTTTGTTATTCGACACTTTTGATGAATTCTTCAAAAACACCTTTATCAAGTGACACTGAGTATTCCTTGTTGGCAAATACATTGTTTTCAACGTCCTTGATATACTCTTTGTAGGCTTTGACTCTCTCATGATGTAATCTTTCATATTCGCTAGATAAGTCTCTATACTTCTTGGCATGTCTTGGAATAAAATCTTTATTTTCACCCAAAATATCTGCAGAAAATAGATATTGAGCATCACAGTCAGCTCCAGAACCCAATGAGATTGTAAATAGTGAGGTTCTATTGGTAATTTCTTTGGCTAGCCTGTCAGGAATAACCTCTAATTCAATAGCAAAGGCACCTGCAGACTCATAACTCTTAGCAATATCCCAGACAGCTTTTGCCTCCTCTAAAGATTTTCCTACCGCCCTGTAACCACCAGTCAAAGTAATTTTTGGAGGTATGAGTCCAGCATGAGCAATGACAGGAACCCCCTCTCTAGCTAAAACTTCAATTACTTGAGGGCTCATAGGGCAATAAATAGATTGAGCACCATGATTCATCGCTTGCATAGCAGCTCTCAAAGCTTCATCTGCATTAGCATGCTCTCCCCACTGCAATCCAAACTGAAAATGAACTCCTTTGAGCGAGCTTGGAAAGTGTGACTTGGATTCAGAATACCCTGTGCCAATCATTTCTATGCCAGCCTCTTTAGCTGCGATGGCTTGATCCAATGTATCTACTTGAACGAACTTAACAGTTCTTTTTCCCTTGAGATTTTTTAGATCGAAAACAGTCAGCCCAAAGTCATTCATCATCAAACCCTCTGATAAAGAGTTGGAAACATTTTTCCGGATAAATCGTCACCATTCTGATAACCATTTGACTCCATTATAGCTCTTTCAGCTTGGGCCCAATCCCCTCGATACTCAATTCTAGAGCCTTCTTTAGCCATTCTTAGTGTATATCTATGAATATCATTCTTTGGTATTGATTGGCTCAGGCTTCCATGGAGTGTACGAATGTCAAAAAAGACACAATCACCTATATCTAAGTCCCAATGCAGAAACTCATAGTCATCCTTGTTTTCAAGAATATTTGGAGTAATGTCATAACTTTTTCCGTTAACTATTCCAGCCACTCCATCATTAGGATGTCCCTCTTGAAATCGAGTTCGAATATAAAGCTTATTCCAAAGATGCGACCCCTTAATCCAAGCTATCGCTTCTTCTTTAGGGACAGGCTCTAGAGGAAGCCATAAAACGCACATAGAGCCTTCAAAGTCAAAGTATGAAATATCGTGATGGAATGGAGCTCCTGATTTAGATCCTGCCTCCCTCAGAAACCAGTTATCCATAACAAGATTGACTTGCTCAGCATTCATCAACTCTGAAGCCAGCTGGGATGTTGGTGAATTGTATACAAAATCCTTGAACTCATCAAAGAGATCCCAGGTCCAAAAATCTTCATAGTAACCAGGTGCATTATTGTCTTTGGTATGCCTCACAAAACGTGGGCTAGGATTTTTAAAATCTTTAGTGATTCCTTTTCTGAGCTTTTCAATCCACTCTGAATCAAACTTACCTTTTATTAAAACAGCACCCTCTTTTACATACTGATCAATCTGATCAGTATTAAGCAATTGATTCATGCAGCTTTCCTAGTTTAGATAGCGCAGCTCATGTCGTTTCCACAACACATCGGCGATTTGATTTTGCCGTGTCCATTTGGACATTTTGAGATTTGAACTGAACTGCCATCATCTAGATTCAGTGAATCATCCACTAAGGGCTCATCACACTTCGCACAAGTTGCATTTACAGACATTCCACAATTATCACATTCGTACGTTGCCATCACTCTCTCCGTATTAATACTTGAATATATATTATCAGAATCATATAAAAAATTGAGTAAAGAATTATTATTTTTTATGAATATATTTTTGTAAACGTATATCATTACAAAGGTTATGAAGAAAGCATTACTAGTTCTATTTTTTACTCTTTTTTTATCGTCAATATCCTTTGCTGGCGGTGATGACAGAGATCAACAACTTCCCCTAAACTCGCTCAATTCGGAACAAAATATCGATGAAGATGCAACTCCACGTTTTTTACAAGAGGATGATGAAGTAATTCAAAATGAAGAGATTAAGCAAGGGCAAAAGGAAATAGAAGAGCTTATTCAAACAAAACTAGTTGATATAGAAAGTTCAGACACTCCGACTGATTTAGCAAAAAGCATCGATTCCACCAAAGATGGAAAGGTCCAAGCGTTCATTGATCGCTACATCAAATCGGACCAGGGGATACTGATAATGCTAATACTTTTTGTTGTATCACTAATATTAATTTTTAATTTCTTTGTTCGAGACAAATAAATCAATTCAGAGCGAATTGATTTGAAAGGTTAAGTTGGTATTCGATTTAAAATTCTCTTGAAGTTAAAAAACTCCTTAGATGCTCTCCAACAAGCATCGGCGCTTCAATTAATAAAGAATGCTTATATTTCTCTAAAATAACTAATTTAGAGTCGCTAAGACTAGCTGCAATGAGCTTATTTAATCGCGGATTACATCCACCATCTCTTTCACCTGTTAAAACTAGGGATGGATGATGGATTTGATTGAGCCATGGAGACATTTCTGTTTCTGCATAGATACGAAAAACTTCTAAAAAAACCTCAGAATCTGTGTCAAGAACCTGCTTCAATCTTTTTTCAACATCAATAGACCTATTTTTTATGAATTCATCTGTAAACCATCTATCAGTAAGAGTACTCAAAACCTGTTCAATACCTTTATCCTTCATACTTTGAACAACACTGTTCACTTTATTTTTGTCATCCTGAGCTCTAAATGCAGCACTACTGAGAATTGAGATTGAAAGCACATTATCTGGAAAGGATAATGCATAAGCTGGCCCTATCATTCCCCCAAGGGAATGGCCAACAAGATGGACTTTAGAAATATTAATTTCTTTTCTGAGGGCCTCTAAGTCATTAACTAAGGCCTCTAGAGAGTATGGAAAATCACCCTTTGGTGATTCACCATGACCTCTTAAATCATAACTAATACAAGTAAACCTATCCTTTAAATGCTGAGTTACATTATTCCAAGAGGTTTTACGAGCGCCGATCCCGTGGATAAAGATTATCGCTGGACCTGACCCACAAATCGAATAGCTAGATTGAACACCATTCATGGTTTCAAATTTAAAGTTTCATAAAGCTTCATAATCATCTTATTTAGAAAAATGAGGCGCTACCTTTTCGGCAAAACTTTGAATAGACTTCATAGTATCCTTATGGCTTGCGCCAAAATTCATATTAAGTATAACTCGATCAATACCAGCTTCGCTATATGGACTTAATTTATCAATCATTTCTTCCGTAGAGCAAATTAGAAGACTCTGCTCTAATTCCTCTATACTTTGCTTCCTAGGTAGAATCTCAATCATGCCATTTTTTACAATCCCTGGGCCGGTAAAAACGTTATCAAATCGAGAGTAGTATTCGTAAGCAATTTCAAGCTTTTCCCTTCGATCTGACTCATTTTTTGCTACGTAGGCTACTCTAGAAAGTGACAAAGTCAAATCCTTTCCATCATCTCCGAGCTCCCTTTTAGCCCTATTAAATCCAGAAACTTGATCCAACATCAGTTGGTGATCGCCCGATAGTGGAGTTGTCATGATATGAAAGCCTTTTTTTGTGCTAGCATAAATACCTTCTGGATCGAGTGCAGCCATCATAATTTGAGGACCACTATTGCTCATTGGGCGAGGCATAATGGTTAAAGGCTCAAAATTATAATACTTGCCATTCCACGAAACCTCTTCCTCAGTTAGGAGTGCTTTTAGAACATCTAGTGATTCATTAAATTTCTCCCTACTGTCTTCAAGTGGTGAATCCAATCGAGCCATCTCATATGCAAACGCACCTCTTCCAACGCCTAATATAAGTCGATCATCTGTAAAAATTTGAGTAGCGATAAGTTCACCAGCGAACACCCTCATATCATGAAGAGGAAGGACTGCAACAGAGGTAATAATCTTGATATTTTTTGTTGCCTCGGCAATTTTTACAGCAAAATGGAGCGGAGCCGGCATCATCAAAATATTAATCAAATGATGCTCAGTTAAACCAACACTGTCGTAACCGCCCTGATCACTTAACAAGGCTTGCTCAAACATATCCTGATAAAGCTGTCTTCCAGTGTACTCTTTAACCCTCAAATAAGCAGAAAGTTGTTGGCAAAAATTCATAACAATATGGCCTAGATATCGATTCAGATATTAATAGTATGCAAATTTGAATTGTAAACAAATTCTAAGAACTTAAAAAGATTTTTATTTTGAATAATGCAGCGCAATCTTGGCTGCCAAATCTGCGTTATTTTGAATTAATTTAATATTAGCCTCTAAACTCTTACCTTGGGTTATTTCGTTGACCTTAGAGAGCAAATATGGAGTTATCTTTTTTCCAGAAATTTTGTTATTATCCGCTTCAATAATAGCTTGATTGATTGCATCATTCATAACTCCAGTCTCTAACTCAAAGGCTACAGGAATTGGATTTGTAACGAGAACGCCGCCATCTAAAGACAAATCCCATTTAGTTTTGAGTATCTCTGCAATCTCTTGAGCTGAATCAATCTTATAGTCCACATCAAAGCCAGACTCAGATGAGTAAAAAGCTGGAAGCTCTGAAGTTTTGTAACCAATCACTGGAACGCCTTTTGTTTCAAGATACTCTAGAGTCAAACCTAAATCCAGAATAGCTTTAGCTCCAGCGCAAATAACACAAACATTGGTGTTTGCTAGCTCCTCAAGATCAGCAGAAATATCCATAGTATTTTCAGCGCCCCTGTGAACTCCACCAATACCACCAGTTGCAAAAATAGCTATTTTTGCAAGACTGGCAATGATCATGGTAGAGGCAACCGTAGTCGATCCAGAGAGCTTTTGAGCAACTGTAATTGGAAGATCTCTTCTGGAAACTTTTTTAACTTCCTCATTGGTCGCTAAATACTCAATCTCGTCATGAGTAAGTCCAACCTTTAACTTGCCATTAATAATGGCTATAGTCGCAGGAACTGCTTTGTTTGAGCGGACAGTCTCTTCAACCATAAGTGCAGTTTCAACATTCTTGGGGTAAGGCATCCCGTGAGAGATAATAGTCGACTCAAGTGCAACAACAGGCTCACTATTCTTAATTGCATTCTCAACATCGGGATGAATATCTAAATAGTCACTCAATTTCATAAACTCTCTTCCTTTAATAGTAATTTAACACTCTCTTCTGACAACTCATCGCTAATCGTATTGATACTTCTGAGGGCAATGACTGCAGCAGCAGAAGCAAATTCTGCAGTCTCTTTGATATTGTTAAGCTTTAAAAAGCCATAAACAATACCAGCAGTAAAAGCATCTCCAGCACCATTAGCACTAACTACATTGTCACTTTCAAATAAATACTGACCATAATCATTGCCATTATAATAAAACACCCCTTCCCTTCCCAGAGTTATAAAAATCTGCTGACAGCCTTTTTCAAATATTATTTCAGCAGCCTTTTGCATACTTGCCTTGTCGGTGATTTTAATGCCTGAGATCAGCTCAGTTTCGAGCCTATTAGGTTTGATCGTATGAAACCTACCAATTAAATCAAGTATCTTTGAGGTCTTAGCAAAGGAAACAGGATCTAAAAATAGTGGTATTTTGCTATATTTTTCAGTGATATGCTCAATCACTGGAATAGGAACATTCGTATCAATGACAATTACACTGCTCATGCTAATAAACTGATCCCATTGATCAATATCCTGGACAGTC
This sequence comes from Candidatus Thioglobus sp. REDSEA-S12_B1, assembly GCA_001628405.1. Classification (GTDB taxonomy): domain Bacteria; phylum Pseudomonadota; class Gammaproteobacteria; order PS1; family Pseudothioglobaceae; genus Pseudothioglobus. Next base: position 9,615 of record LURN01000034.1, read on the forward strand.
ATTTCATCAATAATCCGCATATCTGATATTGAAACCAACATATCGTTATTATCATCAAGTATCGACAAATACTGGCTTGTTGGTAGATGACTATGTTTAATCAGAGGCGAGGTATCCACTCCAGATTTTTTTGATTTATCAATTACAAAACCTCCGAAAGTATCATCGCCGACATAGGATAAGATTTTTGAATGAATGTTAAGTTTAGCAATGTTTTCAGCAATATTTCTACCAACGCCGCCTGCAGACATAGCTATCTCACCAGGGTTTGAATCATTAAATACTAAAGGCTTATTGGAAGAACCCTGAAGATCAATATTCAATCCGCCAATAACTACTACATAGGGTTGTTCAGGATTTTTTTGCATGTAATTAAAAAGTTTATTTGTAATCATATTATCTCATTATTTTGAGCCAATGAATTAACTCAAAAATGTTATAAAAAATACTCTATAGAATGTAGCTTAATTAACTAAAATTAATCCTCAATGAATAATGTATTTGTAGTTCTAGGTAGCCAGCTTTTTGAGCCAAATCTGCTAAAGAAACTCGGTTGTAAAAACGTCTTTATGGCAGAAGATTTCCAGCTCTGTCAGTACGAAAAACATCATAAGCTTAAACTCTACCTTTTCTTAACTGCAATGAGGGAATATAGAGACGAATTAGAAAGTGCAGGCATCGCAGTTCATTATTCTCACCTGGATAAAAGGGATAATAATGAGTCATATACTGACCACCTCATTGACTTCGTAACAAGCAACAACATTAGCGAACTCAATTTCTTTGAAGTTGAAGACAAGCCTTTTGAAAAAGAGCTCTTCGATGGGCTTCAAAAATTAAATATCAAAACTAAGGTCCATCACTCCCCAAACTTCTTATTTTCAAGGGAAGAATTCCACTCACTTACGAAAGATAATAAAGTTTTTAGGATGGCAAATTTTTATCAAAAAGGTAGAAAAAAATTTGATATTTTGATGGATGAGAATCAAAAGCCAATTGGGGGTAAATGGTCATTTGACCAAGAAAATAGAAAAAAAATACCGGCGAAAACTCCTATTCCTGAGATGCCAAAATTCAATCTATCCCAATACCATGAAAGTATATGTAGTTTAATCAATGAGCACTTTGATAAGCATCCTGGATACCTTAAAAACCCCTGGTTCCCTGTGACTCGAAAGGATGCTGAGGATCAATTTAGTGACTTTATTAGAAACAGAATGGGTAATTTTGGGATATACGAGGACGCCATGCTGGAGGGTCAAAATTTCTTGTTCCATAGCTGCATCAGCGCCTCTATGAATATTGGTCTCTTATCGCCTCAAAAAGTGATTCAGACATTGTTAGACTCTGCAGAAGAGTATCAAATTCCAATAAATTCGTTAGAGGGGTTTATTAGGCAGGTTTTAGGTTGGAGGGAGTTCATCAGAGGTATCTACCAAGTTAAAGGTGATTACCAACAAAATCACAATTATTGGAGCCACTCTGGTAAGTTGACAGATAGCTGGTATGAGGCCACTACAGGGATACTGCCACTTGACGATTCAATTCAAACTGCTTTAAGAGATGGCTACAATCATCACATCCCCAGACTCATGGTCATCAGTAATCTAATGAATCTTTGTGAAATTGACCCAAAAGAAATTTATCGCTGGTTTATGGAGATGTATATCGACTCCTCTGAATGGGTCATGGTACCCAATGTTTTTGGCATGGCTACCTATTCAGATGGCGGTCTAATGTCTACAAAGCCTTATACCTGTGGATCAAATTACTTCTTAAAGATGAGCAATTATCAAAAAGGTGAGTGGTGCGAAGTAGTTGATGGGCTCTATTGGCGCTTTATTGAAAAGAATAGAAGCTTTTATGAATCCAATCCGAGGTTATCATTACAAGCTAAATTCTTAGACCGCCTTTCAACAGAGCGAAAGAATCTAATATTTGATAAAGCTGAAACTTTTATTAGCAAACATACAATCCAATAAAAAGGGCTAACCTTAAGTTAGCCCTTTATTTTCAAGTTTTTTACTTTATTTAGTTTTGGTTAATGCGACCATCGGTGTAACCAGAATAACCAGGATTTGCTCCAATATATTTCGCAACAACATCAGCTAAATCTGGACCAAAGTCGTAAATATCAGAAGCAGATCGGAATACTTTGTATCCATCACCACCTCCACGGATAAAGTTATTAGATACCATTCCGTAAGTCTTATTTAAATCAAGAGGTGCCCAATTCCCGCCTTCATCAATCTCTATTGAGGTGACTCTTCCATCATTTGGTGCCTTGCTAGGGTCAAATGTGTAGCGCATACCCGAGACCTGAGGGAATCGACCCGCTACCTCTTCAACCTCACTAACACCATTCTCAATTGCACTCAATAACTGCTCTCCAGTCACTTTAAAAGTTGAAAGCGTGTTCTGAAATGGAAGAATGGTCATCACCTCTCCAAGTGTCACATCGCCTGAATCTAGAGACGCCCTGATGCCGCCTGAATTCATTAAAGCTATCGTGTAACCCTTGTCAATGACTGCCTCTCTCATGGCATCAGCAATCATATTACCCATATCGCACTCTTGAACGCGGCACACGGCTCTGTCACCAGTTAACGGCGCAGATACATTACCAACGAGCGTTTCTTTAAGTTTGTTTATGGGTTTCTCTAAGATATCCAAACGTGCAACGATTTGCGCATCTTCATCAACAGAAGAATCAATTAAGATAGGCTCGCCTTCAGCAGAAATAACATTTCCAGCAGAATCAAAGACCACGTTTAGCTCTCCAAGGTACTTACCATAAGCATAGGCTTGGATAATTTGAACACCATTAACAACAGTAGGGTAAGGCCCAACTGCTCTTTTATTGGAGTTAGATAATAGAGCGTTATCATGACCACCAACTATGACGTCAACATCTGTCGTATTAGCTGCAATCTCTTTATCGATTGCATAGGATGAGTGAGAAAGAAGTATTATTTTGTTAACACCCCTGGCTTTTAGTGCTCTGACCTCAGACTGAACCGCATTGATAGCGTCAGTAAAGATAATATTATCACCAGGACTTGAAAGATCTTTAACATCCTCAGTAACGACTCCAATGAGTCCGATTCTTTCACCGCCCTTCTCCACTATTGTCGACTTCTGAAGAATGTCTCTCAGTGCAGGCTCTAAACTGATATGCGCATTGGCCATCAATACAGGGAAATCAACCGCTTCCATAAAATCTCTTAAAGTTTCAGGACCATCATCAAACTCATGGTTACCAACGGCCATACCGTCGTACTCAAGTGTATTCATCATTCCAGCGGCCACCTTGCCTTTATAGAGGTTATAGAAAAGAGTACCCTGGAACTGATCACCACCATCTAGAAGTATAGTGTTCTCATGCCTTTCTCGCGCATCTTTTATGGCTGAAATTAATCGAGCTGTTCCTCCAAAGCATTTTCCCTCAGCATTACTTTCTTGCGAACAGTTATTGTCATACTTGCTGATCGGTCTAAATCTTGCATGAAAGTCATTCGTGTGCAGAATCGTCAACTCAAAGGCTTCATCTCCATCCGCTAATGTTGGTTGAGTATACAAACCAAAAGTTAGAAAACAACTTAAGCCAACAAGTAGTGGTATCTTTACTTTACTCTTCAATCTTAAAGATTGAAATGTATCAAATAGTCTCATAGCTTAACTCCCCTTTAATTGAATAGTCTTGAAATTTATCGAATAATCAATAAATTACATTTCATTGTAGACCTTTTTTATTAATTTGAAAAGAGTTAATTTATAAACAAAAAATTCAAATAACCCAAATGACTTTTATCACTAGGGTTTAGACCTTAAAGTAAATTCTTTTTAGAGGAATCTAGTTTTTAACTTAGAAAACCAGTTTGATATATCTAGATTAATTGAGTATAAACAAGGGAGAAGGATTAAAGTCACAAAAGTACCAAACAGCAAGCCATAGCCGAGCGCCATAACCATTGGCTGAAGAAATACATCTTTACCACCAAATCCATATATGAGTGGAAGGACTCCTGCGAGTGTTGTAAGGGTCGTTAATATGACTGCCCTTAGACGATCTTTTGCACCCTTTGCAATCCATTGTTTTGGTGTTAACGTTTCACCAAGCTCTTGCTTGATATGGTTCAAGTGACTGATCATAACCAAAGAGTCATTAACCACAACCCCCACCAGAGCTAAAACGCCCATTAAGACAAAAAAACTAAATGTCGCTGAATGAAGGAAGAAGGCCCAAACAACACCAATAATCGCAAAGGGAATACTAAGGATAACTAGCAATGGCTGAGAGTATGAATTAAACAGAAGGGAAATCAGCATGTATATTCCAAATACAGCAAAGCCAAGCGCCAAAGAAAAGTCACTCAAGGCCTCTTTTGTTTCTAAGGCACTGCCACCTTCTATGGCGCGAACTTCAGGAAAATTATTAATCAAATCAAGCTCATCAAGCGCTCTTTGAGATACAGATTGAGCGGTAGTTATCGAGTCCTCAACCGCTGCACTGACTTTGACAACTCTCTCTCCATTTAAGTGCTTATAGTTTGGATCACCTGAAGTCTCAACGACTCTTGCAAATTGGGACATCGGAATCATTCTTCCTTGGTTATTTCTAATTGAAGTCTTCGAAATGTAGTCATCTGAATAATTACTATCCCCAAGATACATTTTCACGTTTAGGTTAGTATTATCAAATTCAACATCAGAAACATCCATCCCTGAGTAGATTGTCCTTAAGTGACTATAAACCTGTTGGTATTGAATACCTAGCCTCGCCATTGATTCATAATCAAGAATGACTTCGATTCGATTTTTGCTTAAATCGTCATCCCGATCAATGTCACTTACTCCTTCAAAACCATTCAGAATTTTTTCAAGTTGGTCGACTGCTGCTTGTCTCTGAGCATCATTATTTCCTACCAAGCTTAGTTCGATATCTAATGCTCCACTAGGGCCTCTCCTATTTGTCCTAAAATTAATCCTTGAAACGCCTTCAATATCTTGTGTTTCTGCTTTTAAAATTTCTGTAATTTCTTTAGCAGAGATTTCACGATCATTAGCTGGAATCAACGTGATTGCAATAGAGGCTCGATTGGATGCTCTTGATCCAATTGTGCTAGTAAAAAAATCTAGGTTTGAGCCCACCTTGTCAATAATAATTTCATCAATTTTAATGATGGACTGCTCTGTAGTTTCAACTGAAGTTCCAAGGGGGGTTTGGACTCTTATGTTGATGGAATTTGTGCCACTCGATGGCCACTGGATATAACTAATTTCTTTTATTCCTATATAAGCACTAAACGCAAGAAGTCCAATAAAAAAACTCAAGACGATGAATCGCCACCTCAGAATAACTAATAATACTTTTTCGAACCACCTCTCGACTGGCTTAAACCATGTTTTTTGTTTTTTAGCTTTACTTCCAGACATGTGCGCAGGCAAAGCAATACTCACCTCAAGCAATGAGAACGTCAAAGCGCAGATAACAGTAATAGGCAAAATATAGATAAATTTACCGGTCGTACCGCTGACTAATAGAACGGTTGATATGGCAAGAACTGTCGTTAAAATAGTTGTAATGACCGGCAAAATGACTCTTTTAAGGCCATCAACGATATTTTGATATAGGTCACCCTCTTTTGATTTGTAATGATGAATACTCTCAGCTATGATGATGCTGTCATCCACAACCAAGCCTAAAACTAAGATCATTCCAATCGTTGAAATTAAATTAACAGTCTCACCTGCAAATCCAAGAAAAGCAACCGTACCTAATAGGGTTACTGGGATACTTAAAGCAACCCAGAAGGCAGTCTTTAAAGATAAAAATAAGCCCAAAACAACCATAATCAGGGCCAGCCCCACTAAGGCATTATTCAAGACAATGCCTAATCGATTGGATACTGGCTTTGATCTATCATTAGTCACTATTAATTTAAGATCAGAGGGATATGTTTCTTTTAGCGTGTTTAAAGTCTCTCTTACTTTTTCAACAGTTCGAATAACGTCAGCTTTTTCAGTTTTTGAAACCCTTAGAATGTAACCTTTAGTTCCATTAATTCGAGTGATAGTGTTAGAGCCAATTTCACCTTGCTCAATCGTTGCAATATCTTTTAATAAAATTGTTGGCCCGTTAAAGCTTGACTTTACAACAACATTCTCCAAAGACTCCATAGTTTCATACTCAGAGATAATCACTATATTCTTTTGGTTTCTTCCTTGATTATTATCGCCAATGGCAGAACGAATATTTTGATCCGCGATGACACTTCTTACTTGGTCAAAAGAGAGCTGATACTGTAAGAGCTTTTCTGGATTAATTCTGATCTGCACCTCTCTCTCTGAATCTCCACTCACATTTACACTTGATACGCCATCAATCAACGATATATTTTTCTCAATATTGTTTGCTATCGCTTTGGCAGTCTCGATCGATATATTGTTGCCTCCTATAACTATCGTGAGGATTGGCCACTCGGTGCTGGTTCTATCAATCACTCGCGGATCGTTAGCATCTTCGGGTAAATCTTCTATTTCATTGACTGCTTCAGAAATACTATCCTTTACCGATTGAATGTCATCGACATTTTCCTCAATTTCAATATTGATTCGCGAGGAGCCTTCAGATGATGTAGAGGTTATCTCTTTGATTCCATAAATTCCTTTTATTTTTTGCTCAATAACGTTCGTAATATTCTTCTCTACATCTCTCGGTGATGCACTTGGATAAGTAGTGTTGATTGAAAGTCGATCAAACTCAATGACTGGGAAAGTGTCGCGCTGTATTTGCTGCAGCGTCATAAAACCCAAAATAACAACCGACAATGTAAAAAGCAGTGCCAGCTTTTTTTGTTTTACAAAAAAAATAAGGAAGTTATTCATAAGTTAGATAATATTTATGTAATCATTTAACCCAGTTGAGCAATTAGTATATATTGAGGCATTAAGAACAAAGCTATGATTTTTTTAGCAAAATTATAAACCAACACATGTTAGCCCACAAATTCTGCCCAAAAATGGAGATGAAGTGAATGTTTCATAAATCTGAAATCGTTATTGTTAATGAAAGACTTTACCACCTTGGTATAAAAAAAACAGATCTCGCTGAAAATATATTCATTGTTGGAGATCCTGCAAGGGCTACTCGGGTTTCTAAGGAGTTTGACAGAATTGATTCTGAGATTTCTAATCGAGAATATTTGACATATACCGGCACCTATCAGGGTATTCCTGTTTCAGTAATTGGAACTGGCATCGGGACAGACAATGTTGAAATTGCCTTAGTAGAGTCATATATTGCACATGAATTTGATTTAAAGAGTGGCAAAAAAAATCAAGACTGCAACCCATTAACAATCATTAGACTTGGAACTTCTGGAGGTATTCAGCCAGATGTCACCCCAGGTTCGCTAGCTATCTCTTCTCACGCGCTAGGACTCGATACTACAGGAATCTATTATGATCAGCCTCTTGAAGATAAAGAGCTTCAGAGAATCGAGCTCGAGTCTTCAAAAATTCTTAATAGCGCTATATCAGAAAATTCAAGATTTAAAGGAAAAATATCCCCCTATGCCTCAAAGGCATCTACCGAAGTGACTCAAGCATTGGTTAATCAAGCTCAAGCTTTGAATGTCGAATTTGCAACTGGTATTACGGTTTCCTCACCAGGATTTTATGGTCCATCTTCTAGATATATAGAGGGCTTAAACAATACCATTCCAGACATCAAAGGAAGCCTCTCAAAGCTTAACATTAATGGACTGAAAGCGCATAATATGGAGATGGAGTCTAGCCTACTATTTCACTTGAGTTCACAACTAGGTTATAGAGCAGGAACGATCTGTACAGTGATTAGTGGCCCAAATGAAAGCGATTCCATAATAAATTATGAGAAAGCAATTGGCAATACAATCAAGATAGGATTAAATGCCCTTTTGGAGCTCAATTAGTATATTGGCAAAATGTGCATTAAAATGCCTACATTTTATTTAAATAATAATTGAATATATAATGAAGTTATGAGTAAAAAAAATGGCCTAATTACTGAGCTCTTAGAGAACGGGATGACTCTTCAAACCAACTATAAAAACGGTTTAAAAAATGGCCTTGAAACCTACTACTATGCTAATGGACAAAAAGCGTCCGAGGGTATCTACGAGAACAGCAAACTAGAAGGGTCTCTGACTTACTGGTATGACAATGGGCAAAAGGCATCAGAAGGCTTTTATTCTAACGACAAGCCTGAAGGAGTTCAAACTGCATGGGATTCTGAGGGAAATATTGAGTCTGAACAAGAGTACAAAGATGGCGAGCTAAATGGGAAATCTATTTTTTATGAAAACGGCATTAAGGTCTCAGAATACATCCTAAAGGATGGTGATGTTGTAGGCGAGCTCAATGGATAACAGAGTGACTGACTGTCATCAAGAGCTTAAGCGTCTCAGAGACTTACAGTATGAATCTGACTTTAATGACAAATTTCAAGAGTCTGAGTTCTTCAGAAGAAAAGCAGAACATATTCAAAACCTCATCAACGAGGGTGTAGAGTTCATCCCTAATTTTTAAGTATTCTGATGGGTATTCAAACTTATTACTATTTTGGATATGGATCCAACCTTTCTAAGGAGCAAATGGCTATTCGTTGCCCCGATTCTAGCTATGTCAGCCCTGGAAAGCTTTTAGGGTATTCTTGGCTCATTAATACTCGAGGTTACGCGAGCATTAAGCCTGCCAAAGATGATGTGGTTTTAGGGGAAATATTCAGCCTGAGTCAAAAAGATGTTGACTATCTCGATATTTATGAAAATGTTGATGACGGTATGTACATAAAATCAACTTTGAGTATTGAGACCTCAAGTGGACCTATAGATTGCCTAGTTTACATTGCCTCAGATAACAATTTAGGGTCGCCACAGGAGGAATATATTGATCGAATCAATTCAGGCATCAAGAGTGCTAATTTACCTGCTGAATACGTACAAAAATCAATTAGGCCATTTATTCCTGAGAGCTAGAGAATCGCTTTTAGTTCTTCATTCATGTAGCAGTCGACAACGAGATGATAACGGTCTTCACTGCTGTTATTGCTGACTGAGTGAGGTTTAGTCACATCTAAGTAATAGAAGCGCCCTACTTCTAGATTAAGCCTCTCTCCTCTCTCGTCTTCATCGTTTTCATACATTGTGAACACAACCTCACTATTGGTGCGAATCGGAATATGAATTCTGACTATTTTTTTGCTCTCAATATCCTGATCGATGTTGTCGTTATGTTTACGTAGGGATTTTCCTGCAGCAAGCTTCATAAAGCGGATTCTTTCAAACTGGCATGGCAATCTGGAAATGATTTCGCGAATAGGACTCATAACCGGCTCATTAGCCAAACTAGTCCACTCCAATTTAGAGCCAATATTTATATCACTTTTTACAAACCCTGGCTTGTATATATCAGAAGGGTTAGGGCCGTAACCGTGAAGAGACAGAGCTGTCCAAATATTGTTATTTTTATAGGGAGCTATCTGGGTTAGCAATTGAAAATTCATGCTATCTAAATAGCTAGCCAAATGAGATAAATCATCACGAATTGGCTCTATTGATAATTCATAATTATTCATGGTAATTCTTGATTTCTATCACGATATAGTCCGTTCTAAGCCTAGATTAATTCATATATATGTTATACAATTGAAGAGTTTCTTTTTTTAATAAAGTTAACTGTGTTCATAAAGAAAAACATTTGCCGAGCCCTATTTATTATATTGATTGCTGTTGCATCAAATGCAGAGGCATGCTCAAGTATTAATAGATATTGGGTTGCAGCAGATGATGGGAGCGATAAAGTCTGGCACACTCCTGCAAACTGGTCTTGCACTTCTGGAGGCCCTGGAGGGGCTGAAACTCCAAACGGCAATACCCCTATCGCAATTTTCGATGGTGGAAGTACAGTTGATGCAAAACTTGAAAAAAAAGTCGGAAAGATTAGAAAATTCAAAGTTCTTAATGGTTATTCAGGGACCATTGATTTAAATGGAAAGCATCTTCCTTCTAGTTCTGGACTTGTAATTAATGGTGGAA